>NZ_JAYXBQ010000051.1:0-5461 GCF_039668335.1 Mycobacterium sp. SM3041
GACTGCTCGCCGTGGTAGAAGTCGCCGGTCTTCATGGTGGCGACGTGCGTGCGGGAGGCCTGCGACCACTCGCCCATGCTGTGCGGGTGCTTGCGGGCGTACTCCTTGACGGCCTTCGGGGCACGACGGTCCGAGTTGCCCTCGCGCAGAACAGGGTTCACCGCACTACCGAGACACTTGCCGTAGCGATCCTTGATCGCCTTCTCTTCGTCGGTCTTCGGGTCGCCCGGGTAGTCGGGCAGGTTGTAGCCCTTCTCCTTGAGCTCCTTGATCGCGGCGACCAACTGCGGCACCGAGGCGCTGATGTTCGGCAGCTTGATGATGTTGGTGTCCGGGAACTGGGTCAGCCGACCCAGCTCACCCAGGTTGTCGGGGACCTTCTGCTCATCGGTCAGGTAGTCGCTGAACTCGGCGAGGATGCGGGCCGCCACCGAGATGTCACTGGTCTGGACGTCGATACCGGCGGCGCCGGCGAAGGTGCGGACGACCGGCAGGAAGGCGTACGTCGCGAGCAGCGGCGCCTCGTCGGTCAACGTGTAGATGATGGATGGTTTCTCGCCACTCATGGTCACTCTCCCGGCGTCACGGACGGTACGTACGAAAATCTATGTCGAGTCCGGCGTCTGCACATGACTACCCCGTCGCACGACGGTTACGAAACTACCGTGACCGGCGGGGCGAGTTTCCGGTGGTCCGGTCTGTCGTGCACAGATCTGGATCGATACCGACAGGCTGCGCGAAGCAGACCGCCGACGACACGCCGTGTCCCGCCCACCGGACGGCACCAGCTAGCAGTTGCCCAGCCTCTTGAGTTACCCTCGAGTCCGGTCATGAGTGCCAGCGTCAAGCCCCGGCTTGCTGGCCGGCAACCCTCCATCCGCGGTGGGGTGCCCCGGGAGACGACCAGGTTGAGCAGCCGTACATCGGCTGCGAGGCAAGCGCGGGTCCGCCACCACGGACCCGGATGACTGGGTGAGTGGAGGCTTCCTATGCGTCGCTGTCTGTGATTCGTGCGAGTTCGCGCACCCCTTCGTCGTACCTAAAAACTCACAGGAGACACCCCTAACATGACCACTGAGGCCATCGACCCCACTGCGCGCTGGAGCTTCGAGACGAAGCAGATCCACGCAGGTCAGAGCCCCGACAGCGCCACCAATGCCCGTGCGCTGCCGATCTACCAGACGACGTCGTACACGTTCCGCGACACCGACCACGCCGCCGCGCTGTTCGGGCTGGCCGAGCCGGGCAACATCTACACCCGCATCATGAACCCGACCACCGATGTGGTCGAGCAGCGCGTCGCCGCGCTCGAGGGTGGCGTGGCCGCGCTGTTCCTGTCGTCCGGGCAGGCCGCCGCGACCTTCGCGATCCTCAACATCGCCGGCACCGGCGACCACGTCGTGGCCTCGCCGCGGCTGTACGGCGGCACCTACAACCTGCTGCACTACACGCTGCCCAAGCTCGGCGTCGACGTCAGCTTCGTGGCGGACCCCGACGACCTCGACTCGTGGCGCGTCGCCGTCCGGCCGAACACCAAGGCGTTCTTCGCCGAGACCATCTCCAACCCGAAGATCGACATCCTGGACATCCCGGGTGTCTCGGGCGTCGCCCACGACAACGGCGTGCCACTGATCGTCGACAACACCGTCGCCACCCCGTACCTGATCCAGCCGCTGGCCCACGGCGCCGACATCGTCGTGCACTCGGCCACCAAGTACCTGGGCGGGCACGGCTCGGCGATCGCCGGCGTCATCGTCGACGGTGGCACCTTCGACTGGACAAACGGCAAGTTCCCCGGGTTCACCGAGCCCGACCCGAGCTACCACGGTGTGGTGTTCGCCGACCTGGGCGCACCGGCCTACGCGCTCAAGGCGCGCGTGCAGCTGCTGCGCGATCTGGGCAGCGCCGCCGCCCCCTTCAACTCCTTCCTCATCGCGCAGGGATTGGAAACGCTGTCTCTGCGCGTTGAACGCCATGTGTCCAACGCGCAGAAGGTCGCCGAGTACCTCGAGGGCCGCCCGGACGTGCTCTCGGTGAACTACGCCGGCCTGCCGTCGTCCCCGTGGTACGAGCTGGGCCGCAAGCTGGCCCCCAAGGGCACCGGTGCGGTGCTGTCGTTCGAACTGACCGGCGGTGTCGAGGCGGGCAAGGCGTTCGTGAACGCGCTGACCCTGCACAGCCACGTCGCCAACATCGGTGATGTCCGCTCGCTGGTGATCCACCCCGCGTCGACCACGCACCAGCAGCTGACCGCCGACGAGCAGCTGGCCTCCGGAGTCACCCCGGGCCTGGTGCGGCTGGCTGTCGGCATCGAGGGCATCGAAGACATCCTCGCCGACCTGGAGCAGGGCTTCGCTGCTGCTGGATCGGTGGGGGGTGCCGACCGAACGGCGGCCTTGGTGTGACGATTATCGACGTGCCCGTGTCTGACATCTCCGCAGCGCCGCTGCTGCCTGCCGAAGGCGAGACCGGTGTGGTGAACATCGGCTCGCTGACGCTGGAGAGCGGCATCGTGCTGCCCGACGTGTCCATCGCGGTCCAGCGCTGGGGCGAGTTGTCCCCCGCCGCCGACAACGTCGTGATGGTGCTGCACGCGCTGACCGGTGACTCCCACGTCACCGGGCCGGCCGGGCCGGACCATCCGACGGGCGGCTGGTGGGACGGCGTCGCCGGTCCGGGTGCTCCGATCGACACCGACCGCTGGTGCGCCATCGCCACCAACGTGCTCGGCGGCTGCCGCGGCTCGACGGGTCCCAGCTCGCTCGCTCCTGATGGAAAGCCCTGGGGCTCACGATTTCCCGCCATCACGGTGCGCGACCAGGTGAACGCCGACCTGGCGGCGCTGGCCGCCCTCGGCATCACCCAGGTGGCCGCGGTCGTCGGTGGCTCGATGGGTGGCGCGCGGGCGCTGGAATGGCTTGTGGGACACCCCGACACGGTGCGGGCCGGGCTGGTGCTGGCGGTCGGCGCCCGGGCCACCGCCGACCAGATCGGCACGCAGTGCGCGCAGGTCGCGGCCATCAAGGCCGACCCGAACTGGGCCGGCGGCGACTACTACCTGACGGGACTCACCCCGGACGACGGCATCCAGATCGCCCGCCGGTTCGCGCACCTGACGTACCGCGGCGAGAAGGAACTCGACGACCGGTTCCGCAACACCGCACAGAACCACGAAAAGAGTTCCAGCGACGGCCTTTACGCGGTCGAGAGCTACCTGGAGTACCAGGGCCGCAAGCTGGCCGCACGGTTCGATGCGGGCACGTATGTGGCACTGACGGATGCGCTGAGCAGTCACGATGTCGGGCGCGGACGCGGCGGGGTCGCGGCGGCCCTGCGGTCCTGTCCGGTGCCGGTGATCGTCGGTGGCATCACCTCCGACCGGCTGTATCCCATTCGGCTGCAGGAGGAACTGGCCACGCTGTTGCCGGGTTGCCCGGGCCTCGAGGTCATCGAGTCCGACTACGGCCACGACGGTTTCCTGGTCGAGACCGACAAGGTGGGCCTGCTGATCCGCCAGACCCTGGACTTGGCGTCCCGGTGACGGGCGAACGCTCGCTGTCCTTCGGGGAGCAGGCCGCCGCGTACGAACGCGGACGGCCGTCCTATCCGCCGGAGTCCATCAATTGGTTGCTGCCCGCGGGGTCCGTCGATGTCCTCGACCTCGGCGCCGGTACCGGCAAGCTGACCGTCCGGCTGGCCGAGCGCGGCCTGGCGGTCACTGCCGTCGACCCGATCCCCGAGATGCTCGAGGTACTCAGCGGGTCGTTGCCGTCGGTGCCGGCGCTGCTCGGCACGGCCGAGGAAATCCCGTTGCCGGACAACAGTGTCGACGCGGTCCTGGTGGCGCAGGCCTGGCACTGGTTCGACCCGGAACGGGCCGCGGCTGAAGTGGCACGGGTGCTGCGACCGGGCGGCCGGCTGGGTCTGGTCTGGAACATCCGCGACGAGCGGCTGGGCTGGGTCAAGGAGTTGAACCGCATCATCGGCTGCGAGCACGACCCGTCTGCCGACTCCCTGTGCGGCGACTTCACCGACATCGAGACCCACCGCTTCGAGTGGACGAGTTACCTTACGCCGCAAGCGCTTCTGGACCTTGTCGCGTCCCGGAGCTACTGCATCACCTCGCCCGCCGACGTACGCCGCAAGGTGCTGGGCGAGGTACGCGAGCTGCTCAGCACGCATCCGGCGCTGGCCAGCAGCACCGGATTGGCGTTGCCGTACGTCACGCACTGTGTGCGGGCGACGCTGGCCTAGACACCTGGTTCGCCGGGGGCCAGAAACGTTCCGATGACCGCGGTACCCGGGCCGACCCGAGCCCCAGGCCCGGGTACCGCGGTCGTCGACAGCGCCCCGAGTTCCCCGCCGCATTCGGCACAGACGGCCTTTGCCGTTGTGACACAGCCGCATTCATCGTGAACCAGCAGCGCCGGGGGCCCGCCCTCGCCGGCCGTCCACTTGTCACCCCACGCGAGCAGGGTCGCGATCACCGGATAGAGGTCGCGTCCCTTGTCGGTGAGCACATACTCGAAACGCGGAGGCGCACTCTGGTATTGGCGTCGCGCCACGATCGCGTGGCGCTCCAGGTCGTCCAGACGCGCGGCCAGGACGTTCGACGCAATGCCGAGATCACGGCGGATGTCCTCGAACCGGGCCATTCCCGCGAAGAGGTCGCGCAGCACCAGGGCCGTCCACCGTGGGCCCACGATGTCGAGCGTCCGCGCGATCGAGCAGGAGATGTCACCGAAGGACTGTTTGGACACTGCACAAGCGTAGTCCATTGCTTTCTGCAATGGACTCTGTTTAAGTGGGTTGCAAATAGCAAGTGACGCTCAGGGGTCCTCATGACGACAAGTACAGATTCCGTCGCGACGTTCTGCGCGGCCACCCGCAGCGGTGACGTCGACCGGTTCATCGCCGCGCTCGCCCCTGACACGGAGCTGATCTCCCCACTGTCCGGGCGCATGGTGTTCCGCGGCCGGGACGACCTGCGCGTCCTGCTGACCGCGGTCTACGCCGGGATGCGAAACCTGGAGTGGGAGAACGTCATCGGCGACGGACGCACGCGCGTCGCGGTGAGCCGCGGGCGCATCGCGGGACTCACCATCACCGATGCCCTGGTGTTCGAACTCGACGATGCCGGGTTGATCCGGCGGCTGCGCCCGCACCTACGGCCGTGGCTGGCGGTGACGGTCTTCGCCCTACTGCTCGGGCCCAGGCTCGCCGCCCACCCCGGCGTCGCACGCCGGGCGCTCAGGCACTGACTGCCGGTTCCAAGGCCAGATGTTGGCTGACCTCGGTTCTCGAACGGGGCGCCGAGCAGAATCCGATCCGAATCGAGACAAGTCCCTGCCCCGACGCCGAAAAGTTCATGGCCGCCTCTGCCACCAGGTTGGCCGGATCCTTGCGATGTTCGGCGTAATTGCCACTGTTCATCCGAGCGCTGGTAGGTCAGTGTCAGTCG
>NZ_JAYXBQ010000052.1:0-687 GCF_039668335.1 Mycobacterium sp. SM3041
GATCTGCCCGTCGCCTCTCATGATCAGAGTTCGCGCGAACTGAAACTATTGATTGATCGTCGTGAAGACCTTGTGGCACAACGCACTTCGACGATCAACCGGCTACGTCAACGGATCCACGAACTCGACCCCGCTGCTGAACCCAAACCGGGCTCACTACACCGCACCAAGGCCTGCACCGCGCTCGCAAAATGGCTCGACACCCAGCACGGACTGCTGGCCGAGTTGGCCCGCGATGAACTCGCCGACGTCATGCGCCTGACCGAGGCCATCAACACCCTGGCCGCACGCATCGGCGAACGCGTCCAAAAAATCGCCCCGACGCTACTGACGGTGCCCGGATGCGGTGAACTGACCGCCGCCAAGATCATCGCCGAAACCGCCGGCATCAGCCGCTTCCGCAGCGAAGCCGCCTTCAGCCGCCACAACGGCACCGCACCGATCCCAGTCTGGTCGGGCAACACCGCCGGACGCGTCCGCTTGAACCGGTCCGGCAACCGCCAACTCAACGCGGCCTTACACCGCATCGCCATCACCCAGCTGCGCATCCCCGGCAGCGCCGGCCAGCAGTACTACCGCGGTCGCATCGCCGACGGCAAGGCCACCAAAGAAGCCCTACGATGCCTCAAACGCCACCTCAGCCGAACCGTCTACCGCAGCCTCCACACCGACCTGCACCTCAACCGA
>NZ_JAYXBQ010000053.1:0-26239 GCF_039668335.1 Mycobacterium sp. SM3041
GATTTTTCGCGATCAAGTTCACGTTCGGCTGTCGGTGCCGTCGAGGAGATCGCTCAACCGCAGCAGTGCGTCGACGACGCCGTCGACCTCGTCGACCCCGAAGGCCTCGTCGATGTAACCGTTGACGGTGGCCAGCGCGGCGTCCAGTCGCCGGAGCGCGTCCGCGCCGGATTCGGTCGGCCACAGCTCCCAGGCGCGGCCGTCGCTCTGGCTGGGCCTGCGCTCGACGAACCCCGCGGCCTCCAGCCGGCCAACCATCGCCGTGACCGCCGATTCCCGCTGGCCGAGCTGTGCCGCGATGAGCGACTGGCGACACCCGGCGTGGTTCGCGATGAGCATCAGTGCGGCAGCCTGCGCCGTCGTGATGCCGGCCTCCTCGGTGAACAGCCGGTCGGCGGTGGTGCGCAGCCGCTGCGCGACGGTCTGCAGCTGGAAGTACGCGCGCCGCCTGCCTGCCGGTGACCTGTGTTTCGGATACACTCTTGCATTATTACTTCACTAGTGAAGTAATTGGGGTATGACACGAGTGATCGACGCGTGGTCCCAGCAGCCGAACGAGTTGTTCATGCGGCAGCCCTGGCTTCGGCCGCTGCTGCGCTGGACCCGCCAGGAAGACCTGCCGGCCCTGCCCATCGACGTCACCCTGAAAGCGATGGATGACGCCGGCGTCGAGAAGTCGTTGTTGTGCGCATGGGTCGGGCCGCACGGCGCACTGATCGACAACGACGAGACGGCGGCGCACGTGCGCGCACATCCCGACCGGTTCGCCGGTGTCGCCGCCGTGGACCTCACCCGGCCGGTCGACGCTGTCCGCGAATTACGCAGGGCGGTAACCGAACTGGGCATGGTGGCACTGCGGGTCGTCCCGTGGCTGTGGAACCTGCCACCCGATGACCGCCGCTACTATCCGCTGCTGCAGGCCTGCGTCGAACTCGGCATCCCGTTCTGCACGCAGATCGGGCACACCGGCCCGCTGTGCCCGTCCGAACCCGGCCGGCCGATCCCCTACCTGGAGACGGTTCTGCTCGAGTTCCCGGAACTCGTGGTCATCGGTGGCCATGTCGGCGCACCGTGGATCGACGAAGTCCTGTTCCTGGCCAAGAAGTTTCCGAACTTCTACATCGACACCTCGGCCTACGCCGTGCACCGCCTACCCGCGGCGCTCGTGGACTACATGCGCGGATCCGGCCGCACCCGAGTGCTTTTCGGCACCAACTGGCCCATGCTGTCCGCCGAGCGGTGCCTGGAACAGCTTGACAGCCTGGACCTCGATACCGAGGCGCGCGACCTCTACCTCGGCGGGAATGCGGCCCGGGTTTTCCGGGTCTGACAGCCAGTACTGTGCCGCGAGTTGATCTGCGGCACCGAATCACTCGCTGCCGCAGATCAATTGCCGCGTGTCAGGACTTCGAGTCGAGCGACCTGACGGCGCCCACCAACGCGTCCGCGGCCAAGATGCCGAGATTGTTCGATGCCAACGGGCGCGGGTGCACCCGCGCGCAGGTCCAGGTATCAGCTCGGCGCGACCGCGAGTTCTTGCCGCTCCGCCTCGGCGTCAGCCTGCCGTCCCCAGCGGCCGGCCAGGACCGCGCAGGTGAAGAGCTGAATCTGGTGGAAGATCATGAGCGGCAACACGATCAGGCCGACCGGATGTCCGGCGAACAGCACGGTGGCCATCGGCAGACCGGTGGCGAGGCTCTTCTTAGATCCACAGAAGATGATCACGATGCGGTCGGCGCGATCGAACTTCAGCAGCCGCGCCACCCCGGCGGTGATGCCCAGCACCACGGCGAGCAGCACCACACTGACGGCGATCACCGCGAGCACGTTGGTGACCTTCATGCCCACCCAGATGTGTTCGGCCATGCCGGCACTGAACGCCGCATAGACGACGAGGTAGACCGAACCGCGGTCGACAACCTTGGTGAGCGTGGTGTGCGCCAGCACGCGGTGCAGCTTGGACCGCAACAACTGGCCGGCGAGGAACGGCAGCAAGAGCTGCACGACGATCTCCAGGACCGAATTCGCCGACACCGTGGCCGCGCCGGTGGTCTGCATCAGCAGGGTCACCAACAACGGGGTGAGGAAGATGCCCAACAGGTTCGACGCCGAGGCGCTGACGACGGCCGCCGCGACGTTGCCGCGGGCGATCGAAGTGAAGGCGATGGACGACTGCACCGTCGACGGCAGCAGGCACAGGTACAGCATGCCGACGTAGAGCTCGTCGGTCAGGACCGACGGCACCAGCACCTTCATCGCCAGCCCGAGCAGTGGGAACAGCACAAAGGTCGCGGCCAGCACCGTGGTGTGCAGCCGCCAGTGCTTCAGCCCCTCGAGCGCCTCGCGCGGCTCCAGGCGCGTGCCGTACAGCAGGAACAACACGGCGATCGCGACTTTGGTGGCGGTTTCGACGGCCTGACCCGCGTCGCCGCGGGCCGGAAGCAGCACACCGATGACCATCGCGGCGAACAGCCCGAGCAGAAAGCCATCGATGCGGAGCTTGGCGAGCAGATTCACCGAACAAACGTACTGCTGCCTCGACTAATGTTTCCAGGCGATAGATTCGATATCTCTAACCGAATATTGTGATGAATGTGTTCGATCCCGACTTGCTGCGCACCTTTCTGGCCGTGGAGCGCGCCGGCGGATTCACTGCGGCCGGACGTCTGCTGGGCCTGCGCCAGTCGACGGTGAGCGGCCACATCGCCCGACTGGAGCAGGCCGTCGGCCGCGAGTTGTTCCGGCGCGACACCCGCAACCTGGCCCTCACCGCTGACGGCGCCGCGATGGTGGGCTTTGCGCACGACATCCTGGACGCGCAGGCCAAGGCCGACCGCTACTTCTCCGAATCCCAACCCACGGGTCTCATCCGGCTGGGCGCCTCCGACGATCTGGTCGGCCGCATGCTCTCGGACGTGCTGGTCGAGTTTCGGCGGTCCTACCCCGGTGTCGACCTGGAACTGGTTGTGGGCCTGAGCGAGAACCTGAAAACGCGCATGGCCGCAGGCGAATTGGACCTCATGGTGGCCAAACGACTACCCGGCGAACAACACGGCGAGCTGCTGTGGCGCGATCGCCTCGTGTGGGCCGGCCGCCCCGGGCTGACCGACATCACGGACCCGGTGCCGATCGTGACGTACCCACCACCGAGCCTGACCCGCCATATCGCGCTACGCGAACTGGAACGTGAGCGCCGCAGTTGGCGCATCGCGTGCGTCAGCGACAGTCTGCTCGGCCTGCAGGCTGCGGCACTCGCCGGGCTCGGGATCATCGCGCATTCCGAATCGGTTCTGCCGCAAGGGCTTCAACCGATTGCCGGCAGCCGGCTACCGAACCTGGGTCATCTGGAGTTCGTCCTGTTGCACCGCCGGAGCACGCCATCCGAAGCCGAGATCGCGCTGCACGACGCCATCGTCGCCGGTGCACACCGCATGCGGCACTGACAGTTCACCGGGCGTGCGTCTGCGCGTGCTCGCGAAGGTTGTCGCGCAGGGTAACCACCGCCTTTTGCAGCTTGTCGAACTCATCGGACGGCAAGCCGGTCGCTGCCACCAGGTTCATCGGGAGGGCCTTCTCACGCAGCGCCCGGCCCGCATCCGTGAGGCTGACGATGACCTGACGCTCGTCGGACGGATCGCGCCGGCGGCGCACGTACCCCTGGGCTTCGAGCTTCTTGAGGATCGGGGTCAGCGTGTTCGACTCCAGGAAGAGGCTTTCGCCCAGGCTGCGGACGGTTTGATGATCGTTCTCCCAGAGCGCGACGATCGCGATGTACTGGGTATATGTGACACCGAGCTCGTCGAGGATCGGCTTGTACGCCTTGCCGTAGGCGAGATTCGCCGAGTAGATCGCGAAACACATGAAGTCGGCAAGCCGGGGACCGGCAGCCTCGGTTGGACGCTCGACAGCCATCGACAACTCCTGACGCTTCAGTGACATCCCGAAGCGATTCTATCGGATGCGATTCAATCGGATGGGTTGACATCTCGACGTCGTGCGCTAGTCTCATCGCATCCGAGTCAATCGGATGCGATTGATTATCCGCACGCCCTTCCCAGGAGTCACACATGAGCACCAGCACCCAGGACGCCGTCCTCTACACCGGCAAGACCCGCACCACCGGCGGCCGTGACGGACACGCGCAAAGCTCCGACGGCCGGCTCGACATCCGCCTCGATTCCCCCGGCAGCAACCGGCCCGGCACCAATCCCGAGCAGCTCTTCGCTGCAGGCTGGTCCGCATGCTTCATCGGAGCCATGCAGATCGCGGCCGTTAAGGCGAACGTCAAACTGCCGGCCGATACCGCCGTCGACGCCGAGGTCGACCTCTGCAGCATCGACGGCGCCTACTTCCTACAGGCGCGCCTGAACGTCAGCCTGCCGGGCATCGAGCGGGACACCGCCGTGTCCATCGTGGACGCCGCACATCAGACCTGCCCGTATTCCAAGGCCACCCGGGGCAACATCGACGTCGTGCTCAGCGTGGCCTGAGCGGACTCGGCAGTACAGCGAAATGTCCACTTCGCCAACGGAAGCCGCACCGATCAACCACCAGGAGACGCACGTGAGCATCACCTCGACCGGCGCGGCCAGAACGCCCGCGATCCCGTTTCACACCATCACGCTGATCGTCGCCGGCGTCGCGGCCGTCGTCACGTTCGGTACGGGTTGGGCGATGCTCTCTGCGCCTGCGATGTTTCTCGGCTGGGTCGCCTACGGCGTCACCGGCGACACCGTGCGTCACCGCTATGCCAATCTCGCGTCGTACGTGGCCGGCCTGGCCTTCGGCGCCGTGACGACGCTGGTGATCAATCGACTGCAGCCATCACTCGGTCTGGCCGCCACCGGCATTGTGATATTTGCCCTCGTCGCCATTGTCATGTGTCTGCGAGCGCTGCCCGTGTTCAACTATCCGCCGGCATATTTTCTCGGCATCACCAGTTTCTTCTACGCAGGGCACGCGCCCACGGTCGCAACGGTGATTGCGCTCGGAACGGCGGGAGCCGTCGGAGCCACCGGCGCAGCGCTTTCCGACTACTGTCAGAGCCGCTTTCAGAAGGGAAACGAATGACGAAGCTGCCGCGCCTCATGGGCTGTGCGGTCATCGCGGCCACTGCGGGGCTCATCGCATCATGTGGCACGACCGTCGAGACCTCGGACCACTCGAGTCACGAGAGTTCCGCTCCCGCTACGACTTCGCACGCCGCCGGAGCACCCAGCGCCGCGGACGTGCTCGGCCCTCCGGGCGTGGTGCCGCTGACCGCGCCGCAGCCGCCGGCCAAACTGATCGTCGATCCACCAGTTCCCGAGGCCCTCGCCAAGGGACAGGTGTTCATCCAATATCGCGCCGAAAACCTGCGCATCGAACCGGTTTTCGGCCCCGAGGCACTCAAGGTGACTCCGCGCATCGGCCATATCCACGTCGTCGTCGACGGGGCCCCGTGGCACTGGGCGGACGCCAGCGGTGAACCGGTGATCCTGGTCGGCCTGCCGCACGGACCGCACAAGGTCGAGATCATCCTCGCGGATGCCAATCACCATCCGCTCGACCGCGTCACCACCGACTTCGTGGTCCCCTGAACCCGGGCTACTTCGGACGCGAGCCGAGATCGGCGAAATGGTTTCCTGCCGAATGGCTTTCGCAACCATTTCGCCGATCTCGTCCCCCCATCAACCCGCGTTGGCTGACTGCTGCGTCGCCGACGCCTTCTTTGGCTGCTTGGCGACCTTCGGCGCCTTCGAGGTCTTCTGCGCCTTCTCGGCCTTCGCCGCCTTCTCGGTCAGCTTGCCCGACTTGTCCGGCTTGCCCGCCGAATCGGCGTCAGACGAGGTTGCCCCCGTCGCCTTGGTCCCCGGCTCGGACTTGGTGGTGTCTTTCTGAACCGGCTTGGTGGTCTCGACCTTGGCCGGTTCGGCCGATACGGGGTCGGCCGCGGGTGTGGACGTGTCGGCCTTCGTCGGTTCGGTGACCTTCACCGGCTGCGTCGCCGGCGCCTCGGCCTCGGTCGGGGACGGCGCCTCCGCCTTCGAATCCTCCTTGGCCACAGATTCTTTCGACTTCGCCGGGGCGGTCGAAGACTTGTCGATGTCACCAGTCTTGATTGCTGCGGTCGCCGACGGCTTGGTGGCCGGCGCCAGAGCCTTTGTAGCCGTGTCAGTTACGGCCGTCGCTACGGCTGCGCTGCCCGCGGTCGACGCGACCGGAGCCTCCGGAGCCGGCGGCTTGATCGCGTTTGCGATCGTCTTGAGCCCGTTCAAGACCGCATTCACGACCCCGTACGACCCGAAGATGCCGAAGATGCCCTTGTCCGTCCCATACCCATTGAGTACACCGCCGATCACGTTGGCCGGCGCATTGATCAACTCACTCAAAGACGTGACCAGATCACCGCTTTTGACCGCGTCGTAGAACTTCTGCGCCGTGTCGGCGAGCGCCTTGTTCCCCTCGTACACCGTGGACAAGAGCGCAAAGCCCACCCCGGTAGCAACGGGGGTGATCGCCTTGACCACGTTTGCGAAGTTCTGGGCCATCTTCTGGGGGATATCGAATCTCAGGAGCGGAAAGAAGGTGGCTGCAACGGCGTTGACAAACAACGAGTTCCCCGTCATCACAGCGTCTGAGATATGGCCCGTGGCCAGCTGTTGACCGATCGTCTGCAATTGGCCAGGAACCGTGTTGGCCCAGTACCTGAAGCCATTGGCCATCCCCTGAACAATCGAAACGGTCTCGCCCACATAGCTCATCTGGTTGATGATCAGCTGTCGCAGGATCGGGAACGGGTCGGCGGCGTACTCCTGCCCCAGCTTCCCGATGTCGGTGAGCGTCGTCGTCAGCACGTCACCCCACACCGCGATCGGGTTCACGAATGCCGTGAGGTCCACGGTGCGGGTGGCGACCGCAGTGGTCGGCGCCGGTAGATGGAGGTCCGGCGACGGAATCGTCAGCGGGCTGAGGGCGATGACGCCGGCGGATGCCATCGCGATTCCCGCAGTCGAATATCGGCGCAGCTCGAATGCCATACGTTCTCCTTGGACTCTGAGGTGTCAGCACTTGTGGCCGCGCAGACGGTAGTGACCAGGCCGAAAGCAAACATTCGAAATATGCAACAAGTTCTAATTTTTATTGACTGGCTCGCAGATTCCTCACAGGATGTTCGGAGAAAGCCGCCACGAGCACGTGCCCGAGGGCGCATGATCATGGCCAAGCTGGACATTCGGAGGTTCGGCATGGCACTCAAGCCATGGAATGACGACCGCCCCATGACGCCCCGCATCGTCGTCGGCGAGAGGTCCGTCGACAGTCGCGGTATGTCGCTGCGATTCGCCACCGAGCGCATCGAGCGCACCACCGATTGGTGCTGCCATGACTCGAGCCGCCATCTGATCTATGTGCACCGCATGGGCGCGCTGCGGTCCATGGAGACCAACCTGGACTGGGGGCCGACCGATCGCACACTGCCACGCATCGGTGATACCTGGGTGGTGCCGGCGGGCGTGCGCTGCACGTCGGTCGTCACGGGCGACATCTCGAGCTTCTGTGAAATCTCGATACCCGAGAATGCGCTGGGCGAGGTCGTGCACATCCCACGGCGCAAGCATCACGATCCGCTGATCCTCCAGCTGGTGACCAAGATTCGCAGCGTCGCAGGCCGCGAAGACGCGCTCGCCCGGCTGCTGCTCGATTCCGCAGGCGAGACACTGCGATTACTGATCCGGGACACCTACACCACGAGGCCACCGGCCACGGAATCCGAGCGTGACACCCTGCCGCCGTCGGCACGCGCGTCGATCATCGAATTCCTGGAGACCAGCCTCGAATCCGACATCAACCTGGAATCGCTTGCGCACCTTGCCCAGATGTCCGTGGCGACGTTCATCAAGGCATTCCGGGGCGCGTTCCACACCACGCCGTACCAGTTCCTGCTCGACCGCCGTATCGACCGCGCCAAGACACTGCTGTCCTCGACCCGGTTGTCGATCACCGAAATCAGCGCGGCAGTTGGGTTTTCGACACCCAACCACTTCGCCACGACATTCCGGCAGCGCGTCGGCCTGACCCCGCGGGACTTCCGCAGGGGCCGCTAGCGCGGCAGGCCCAACAGACGCTCGCCGGCCACGGTGAGCAGAATCTGTTCCGTACCACCGGCGATCGACAGGCAGCGGGTGTTGAGGAAGTACCGGACGTCCGGCGAATCCTCGATACCGGAACCGTCGTGGGCGTCCATGATGGTCTCGGCCAGCGTCTGGCGGTAGCGCACGCCGATCAGCTTGCGCACACTCGACGGCGCACCCGGATCGTGGCCACCGACGGCCATCTGGGCCGTCAGCTGATCCAGCAGCGAACCCACCTGGGCCGCAACGATCAGTGCGCCAAGGCGTTCCGCCTCGGCGGCGTCCAGTTCGCGGTCACCGAGCACGTCCAGCAGGTGCTCCATGCCCTTGTCCAGCGCGCCGCCAGCGGCCATGGCGACGCGCTCGTTGGCGAGCGTCGTGCGGGCCAGGGCCCAGCCGCCGTCGACCGGGCCGATGACGCAGTCGTCCGGCACGAACAGGTCGTCCAGGAAGACCTCGTTGAACAGCGCCTCGCCGGTGATCTCGCGCAGCGGCCGGATGTCGATGCCGGGCGAGCTCATGTCGACAACGAAGTAGGTGATGCCCTTGTGCTTCGGTGCGTCAGGGTTGGTGCGCGCCAAGCAGATTCCCCAGTTGGCGCGGTGCGCGTTGGAGGTCCACACCTTCTGGCCCGTCAGCTTCCAGCCACCGTCGACCTTGACGGCCTTGGTGCGCAGGGCCGCCAGGTCCGAGCCGGCGCCCGGCTCGCTGAACAGCTGGCACCAGTACACGTCCCCGGTGAGCGTGCCGGGGATGAAGCGGTCGATCTGCTCGGGGGTGCCGTGCCCGAGGATGGTCGGCGCGGCCCACCAGCCGATCGAAATGTCCGGGCGCACAACGCCTGCGGCGCTGAGCTCGTCGTCGATCACGAGCTGCTCGCCCGGCGACGCGGCGCGGCCGTAGGGCGCGGGCCAGTGCGGCGCCATCAGCCCGGCCTCGGCCAGCGCGGCCTGGTGCTTCTCGACGGGCAGCGCGGCGATCTGGGCGACGGTGGCGGCGATCTCGGGACGGATCGTCTCGGCCGCACCGGTGTCGACGTGCAGCTGACGGCGCAGCCCCGCGCGGGTCAGCGCGGCCACGCGGCGCAGCCACGCGCCGTGGCCACCCAGGATCTGCGCGGTGGCGTACGCGCGCCGCAGGTACAGATGGGCGTCGTGCTCCCAGGTGAAGCCGATGCCACCCAGGACCTGAATGCAGTCGCGCCCATTGTGTTTCGCGGCGTCGATGGCGGCCGCGGCGGCCACCGCAGCCGCGATGGAGAGTTGTGTGGCGTCGCCCTCGACGGCGGCCTCGGCGACGTCGCTCGCGGCGACGGCGACCTGCTGCGAACGCAGCAGCATCTCGGCACACATGTGCTTGACGGCCTGGAAGCTGCCGATCGGCTTGCCGAACTGCTCACGCACCTTGGCGTATTCGGCGGCCGTCTCGAGCTGCCAGCGGGCCAGGCCCGCGGCCTCGGCGGCCAGCACGGTCACGGCCAGGTCGGCCACCGGCGCATCGAGGACGGTCGCCGCGGCGCCACTGAGCTCGACCCGGGCCAGCGGCCGCGAGAAGTCGGTGGCCTCGAGCGGCGTGACGGTCACGCCGGCCGCAGTGGCGTCGACCAGGAGCCAAGTATCACCAGCGGGCAGGATCAGCAGGCCGTCAGGCAGGGCGCCCAGCACGAACTTGGCGGTGCCGGTCGCGGTCCGCCCGTCGAAGGCGATGTCGGACTTCAGCGCGAGACCGGCCGTGCGCTGCCCCGAGGCCAATGCCTCCAGCAGGGCGGGGTCGGTGATCACGAGAGTTGCCAGAGCGGTGGTGGCGACGGGGCCGGGCACCAGCGCGGCGGCGGCTTCGTCGACCATCACGCACAGATCGGCGATGGAGCCGCCGGCGCCGCCGAGGTCCTCGGGCACCGCGACGCCGAAGGTCCCTAGTTCGACCAGACCGTCATACGGGCCCCGCCACGCATCGGCGCCATTCCCTTCGGCAGCCCGGACCGCGGCGATGGAACCCGACGCGACAGCCCAGCTACGGACCATTTCGCGGACCTCGGCCCGCTCCGAGTCGATAGTTGTGGAAGTGATGGACACCATGCGCTCCTAGCGTTTGGGCGAGAAGAACACGCTTCTCACTAGAACGTGTTCTAATGGTGACAGCAATCAGACGTCAAGTCGATCGCCATTACAGCAGGACACTCGGGTGTCCCGGGGCGCCTGGAGGTGGGAAATTACCGATCACTTTGCGTATCGTTTTCACCCAATGCGCTACCTGAAGGAACTGACCGCCGAATGCCGACGCCAGCAACACCCGAGTCCGATTCCGCCGTCCGCCCGCGGGAGGTGACGAACATGGCCGTACTAACCGAATCCGAGCTCGGTTCCGAAGCACAGCGCGAGCGCCGCAAGCGCATCCTGGACGCCACCCTGGCCATCGCCTCCAAGGGCGGCTACGAGGCAGTTCAGATGCGTGCGGTGGCCGAACGCGCCGACGTCGCCGTCGGCACCCTGTACCGCTACTTCCCGTCCAAGGTGCACCTGCTGGTGTCCGCGCTGGGCCGCGAGTTCGAGCGCATCGACGCCAAGACCGATCGCGCCTCACTGACGGGCGGTACGCCGTACCAGCGCCTCAACGTGATGGTCAGCAAGCTGAACCGGTCGATGCAGCGCAATCCGCTGCTGACCGAGGCCATGACGCGTGCTTTCGTGTTCGCCGACGCGTCCGCAGCCGGTGAGGTTGATCACGTCGGCAAGCTCATGGACTCGATGTTCGCCCGCGCCATGAGCGACGGCGAACCCACCGAGGACCAGTACCACATCGCCCGCGTCATCTCCGATGTGTGGCTGTCGAACCTGCTGGCCTGGCTGACGCGTCGTGCCTCGGCCACCGACGTGAGCAAGCGGCTCGATCTGGCGGTCCGGCTGCTGATCGGTGACGGGGAGCACCCTAAAGTCTGACCGGTGCTCCCGGCTGATCTGATCGCGGCGCTCGACACCGTCGCCGCCACCCCCCGACTGCTCGTCACCTCGGATTTCGACGGCACGCTGTCGCCGATCGTGAACAACCCTGCCGACGCCCGGGCCCTGCCCGCCGGGTCGGCCGCCCTGCTGGACCTGGCTGCCCTGCCGGACACCTTCGTCGCACTGGTGTCGGGACGCGCCCTCGACGTCCTGCGCGAGCTGTCCGGCATGCCGGACTCGGTGCACCTCGTGGGCAGTCACGGCGCGGAGTTCAACACCGGATTCACGCAGACCGTCGACACCGCACTGCTGGCCGAGATCGTGGATTCACTCACCGAGATCGCAAACCGCTACCCGGGTGCAGCGGTCGAGACCAAGCCGGCCAGCGCCGCCCTGCACGTGCGCAACGCCTCGGCGGCCGACGGCGAGGCCGCCCTGACCGCCGCGCGCGAGGCGGGAACGCAGTGGGCCGCCGAGCCCACCGAGGGCAAGGCGGTGCTGGAGTTCGCGGTGGTCACCACCAACAAGGGCTCGGCCATCGACGCCCTGCGGGAGCGCGACGACGCGACCGCCGTGGTCTTTCTGGGCGACGACGTCACCGACGAGAAGGCCTTCGCCCGGCTGCGCGACGGTGACGTCGGCGTGAAGGTCGGCCCGGGGCCGTCGGCCGCGCAGTACCGCGTCGACTCCCCCGAGGACGTCGCGGCGGCGCTGGCGTACCTGGCGGCGCGCCGGGCCGGTTAGGCAGGCGGGCCCGAGGTGCGGCCGCGGACCAGCTCGGTTTCGAGCACCTCGATCACCGGGATGCCGGACCGCGGCGGATTGTTCAACAGGTACCCGGCCCGGCGGCCCTTCTCGAGGCTCGGCTGCGCGACGGTGGTCAGCCCGCGCCCCAGCGCCTCGGGGACGCCGTCGAATCCGGTGACGGTCATCTGGCCGGGCACGTAGATGCCGCGTGACCGCAGGTGGTCCATCGCCGAGAGCGCCAGCACGTCGGCGGTGCACATCAGCGCCGTGATGCGCGGATTGGCTTGCAGCGCAACGGCAGCCGCCGTGCCACCGGAGCTCGGTAGGTGCTCGAAGGTCTCCACCACAGTCAGGCCGTCGGGGTTCAGACCGGCATCGGACATCGCGTCGCGGACCCCGAGGATGCGTTCGCACTGCACGTGGAAATGCTGCGAGGTGAGCCGTTCCGGGTCCACCACGGCCGACTGCGCGTCACCGTGCGGCCAGTCCCGGCCGAGCCGCATGGTCAGCAGGCCGATCTCCCGATGCCCAAGGCCGACAACGTATTCCGCGATCCCGCGCATGGCCGCGCGATCGTCGATACAGACCCGGGATGCGCCCTGCAGGTCCTTCGGCTGGTCGACGACGACGATCGGGACGCCGCGCTGCTGCACGACCGGTAGGTACGGATCGTCGTCGGAGGCGGCGTACACCGCGAACCCGTCGACCCCGGCGGACAGCACCGCGGCGGTGCCGTCCTCGACCGACCGATTGGGCCCGGCCGCCACCAGCAGCAGGCCCTGCCCGGCCTCCTCACATGATTCGGCAAGTCCGGCAACGAAATCCAGCGCCGCCGGGTCGCGGAACGAGTAGTTGAGCGGCTCGGTGATGATCAGTCCGACGGCACCGGCCTTCCGGGTGCGCAGCGAACGCGCCACCGGGTCCGGCCCCGGGTAGCCCATCTCCTTGGCGGCGGCGAGCACCCGCTCACGCAACTCCGGCGAGAGCTGGTCCGGCCGGTTGTAGGCATTCGAGATCGTGGTGCGCGAGACCTTCAACTCGGCAGCGAGCGAGGCCAGCGTGGCCCGACGCCTCGGGTTGGGGCTCCTCGGCATATTTGTGACGCTAGCGCATCCGATTCGCGCTGCACGGCAACGGTGCACTAGATTTATTGCAAACGGTTTTCATTAACACTAGCCCACAGGAGCACACATGACCCGGACCAGGCTCATCGCACTGTCCGCCCTCACCGCGCTGGCCTCGGTCACCGGGTTGGCCGCCTGCGGGTCGCAGGACGACTCCGGCCACGCCAACGGCGCCGCCAAGGTCGTCACCACCACCAACGTCTGGGGCAGCGTCGCCACCGCCGTCGCCGGCGGACACGCCGACGTCAAGTCCCTCCTCACCAGCGACGTCGACGACCCGCACTCCTACGAGGCCACCCCGGCCGACGCGGCCGCCATCGCCGACGCCTCCCTCGTCGTCATCAACGGCGGCGGCTACGACCACTGGGCCGACGATGTGCTGAAGAACCACAAGAACGTCACCACCGTGGACGCCTACTCGCTGCTGCCGCACAGCGCGCCCGGCGAGGCCAACGAGCACGTCTTCTACAACATGGCCGTCGCCAAGGCCGTCGCCGCCAAGATCGCCGACGACCTGGCCAAGTCCGATTCCGCGAACGCCGACGCCTACCGCGCCAACGCCGCGGAGTTCGGCAAGAAGACCGACGCGATCGCCGCCACCGAGCACGCCATCGGACAGAAGCACCCGGGCGCCGCGGTGGTCTCCACCGAACCCGTCGCGCACTACCTGCTCGCCGCCGCGGGCGTCGTCGACAGCACCCCGCACGGCTTCGCCGCCGCCGCCGAAGAAGGCCACGACCCCGCCCCGGCCGACGTGGCCGCGGTACTCGACCTCATCAACGGCCACAAGGTCGACGCCCTGGTGGTGAACAAGCAGACCGAGACCGCCGTCACCAAGCAGCTCCAGGACGCCGCCCGTAAGTCCGCGCTGCCCATCGTCGAGGTCACCGAGACGCTGCCCGCCGGACAGGACTTCCTGACCTGGCAGCGGCAGACCGCGGAGGCATTGGCCCACCAGCTCGATAGCGCCGCGGCGCCGGGTCGATAATCAGTAACCGTGCCTTCTGAAGCGGTCGCCGAACTCACCGGCGCACGACTGTCGTTCGGCGACCGCGTCCTGTGGGACCGGCTGGATCTGACGGTGCGCCGCGGCGAATTCATCGCGGTGCTCGGCCCGAACGGCACCGGCAAGACCTCGCTGCTCAAAGTGCTGCTGCGCCAACAGCTGCTGACGGCCGGGCGGATGACCACCACCGGCGCCATCGGCTACGTGCCGCAGCACCGCTCACTGGACACCGGGCTGACGCTGCGCGGCCGCGACCTCGTCGGCCTCGGCTGCGACGGGCACAAGTGGGGTTTCGCCGGCCCGCGAAAGCGCGCGCAGCGCCGCGCCGTGGTGACCCAGGCACTCGGCCAGGTCGACGGCGCGCGGCTGGCCGACGTCCCCGTCTCGGTGATGTCCGGCGGCGAACTGCAACGAGTCCGCATCGCGCAGGCCCTGGCGTCCGACCCGGCGCTGCTGCTGTGCGACGAACCGCTGCTCAACCTCGACCCGGCCAACGCGAAACTGGTATCGGCCCTCATCGACCAGCGCCGCAAGGACGCCGGTACCGCGGTCCTGTTCGTCACCCACGAGGTCAATCCCGTGCTGCCGTACGTCGACCGCGTGCTGTACCTGGTGGACGGCCGCTTCCGGATCGGCACCGTCGAGGAGGTCATGACGTCCGAGACGCTGTCCGCGCTCTACCGCGCCGACATCCAGGTCGCCCGGATCGGTGGCCAGTACGTCGTCGTCGGCCAGGACGGTGCCGGCGTGGACAACTCCGAGCATGCGAGCGGACACTGCTGTGAATAACTTCTTCAACACGGCGCTGACCGCGGATCTGCTCGGCCGCGATTTCGTCCAGCAGGCCGTGCTCGCCGCGGCGCTGCTGGCGCTGCTCGGTGGCCTGATCGGACCGTTCATCGTGATGCGGCAGATGTCGTTCGCGGTGCACGGCTCCAGCGAGCTCTCCCTCACCGGTGCGGCCTTCGCACTGCTGACCGGGCTCAACGTCGGCCTCGGCGCCCTCGTCGGAAGTGCCCTGGCGGCAATCCTTTTCGGCATCCTGGGGCAACGCTCACGCGAGCGGGACTCGGCCATCGGCGTCGTACTGGCCTTCGGGCTGGGTCTGGCCGTGCTGTTCATCCACCTGTACCCCGGCCGCACCGGCACCAGTTTCGCCTTGCTCACCGGGCAGATCGTCGGCGTCGGCTACTCGGGGCTGGCGCTGCTGGCGGTGGTGACCGTACTGGTGGTCGCGATCCTGGCCGCCTGCTACCGGCCGCTGCTGTTCGCCACCGCCGACCCGGAAGTGGCTGCCGCCCGCGGTGTTCCGGTCCGGGCGCTGGGCATCGTGTTCGCCGCGCTGGTCGGCGTCGCGGCCGCGCAGGGCGTGCAGATCGTCGGGGCACTGCTGGTGATGTCGCTGTTGATCACCCCCGCCGCCGCGGCCGGCCGGGTGTTCAGCTCCCCCGTCACCACGATCGTGGCGTCCGTGGTTTTCGCCGAGATCGCCGCGGTCGGCGGCATTGTGCTGTCCCTGGCACCGGGCGTCCCGGTCTCGGTGTTCGTGACGTCGATCTCGTTCGGCATCTTCCTGCTGTGCTGGGGCGCGGGGCGGGTCAGGCGCCGGTAGCGGGATCAACAACCCGTCGCTACGCTCGCCCCACTGGCCGCCCGGGCTCGTTGCTCCACTGCGACCACGAGCCGGGGAACAGCGCCACGTCCCGGCCCGCGGCCGCCAGCGCGGCCACTGCCACCGCCGCGGTGACACCCGAACCGCAGTACACGCCATCCACATCGGCGCCGTCGGTGCGCAGCGTACCGTCGGCCGCCAGCACGCTCGGCAGATTGATCGCGCCCGGAATGTGCCCGGCGATCGGGTCGATGGGTTCGACGTCGCCGCGATACCGTTCCGGCGCGCGGACATCGCCCAGGCGCGGGCCCAGCGCCGCGGCCTCGTCGGCGGTCAGCGTCGGCATGGCCCCGGCATACAGATCCTGGTGCGTGACGGTGATGTTGCCCGGTGCCGGTTCGACGTCGCCGCGGTCCAGCGGACCACCCGAGGTGGTCCACGCCGCCAGCCCGCCGTCCAGGATGCGCACGTTGTCGACGCCGGCGGCGCGCAGCACCCACCAGGCACGCGCCGAGCCCGCACGGTTCCAGTCGTCGTAGACGACGGTCGGCACACCCTCCCGCACGCCCCAGCGGCGCGCCGCCTCCTGCAGCGCCGCGCCCGACGGCAGCGGATGCCGGCCGCGCCCCGCGACGGTGTGGTCCGACAGGTCGTCCTCCAGCGAGACGTACACCGCATCGGGGATGTGCCCGGCCAGATACTCGTCGCGGCCGTCGGGCTTGGCCAACTGCCAGCGCACATCGAGCAGCGTCACGTCGCCGGCGGCGATCAACTGGGCGAGGCCGAACGCGGTGATGAGAATGTCGTCACGAGTGGACATGCCGGCCAGCCTAGGCTGGCAGACATGTCAGCGGTGGACCTCAATGCCGATCTCGGCGAAAGCTTCGGGGTGTGGCGGCTGGGCGACGACGACGCGATGCTCGATCTGGTCACCAGTGCCAACGTCGCCTGCGGCTTCCATGCCGGCGACCCGGCCGGGCTGCTGCGGGTCTGCCGCGCCGCCGCCGAACGCGGCGTCCGGATCGGCGCGCAGGTGGGCTATCGCGACCTGGCAGGCTTCGGTCGCCGCTACATCGACGTCGGCCCGGACGACCTCACCGCCGAGGTCATCTACCAGATCGGCGCGTTGCAGGCCCTGGCGCACGTCGCCGGATCGACCGTCAGCTACGTCAAACCCCATGGCGCTCTTTACAACACGATCGTCACCGATCATGTGCAGGCGCGGGCCGTGGCCGCGGCGGTGCACGCCGTTGACCCATCGCTGCCGGTGCTGGGACTGGCCGGCTCGGCATTCTTCGCCGCCGCCGAAGAGATCGGACTTCGCACCGTGCCCGAGGCCTTCGCCGACCGCTCATATCGCCCCGACGGACAACTGGTGCCGCGCACACAACGCAACGCGGTGCTGCACAACGTCTCGGCCATCGCCGATCGGGTGGCGTCCATGGTGACCGCCGGCCGCGTCGGTGCCGTCGACGGCTCAACCATCAAGATCACCGTGAAATCAATTTGTGTGCACGGTGATTCGCCCGGTGCCGTCGACATCGCGCGGGCCGTCCGCGACCGGCTCACCACCGAGAACGTACAGATCGAGGCCTTCTGCTGATGCGACCGAAACTGGGCCGGCCCGACCTGGCCGCATACACCCGCTACTTCGACCAGCCCGCGGCCGGTTCCGACTCGCCGCTGACCGTCACCTGGGCCGGCGTCACCACCATGCTGGTGTCCGACGGTTCGTCGGCGCTGTTGACCGACGGCTTCTTCTCCCGGCCGAGTCTCTTGGCCGTCGGGCTGGGCCGGCTGAACCCCGCACTACCGCGCATTGATGGCTGCCTGCACCGGCTCGGCATCGACCGGCTCGACGCGGTGCTGCCGGTCCACACACACTTCGACCACGCCATGGACTCCGCTGTCGTCGCCGCGCGCACCGGCGCACAACTGGTGGGCGGCACCTCGGCCGCGAACATCGGCCGCGGCGGCGGACTCCCCGACTCGCAGTTGACGGTGGCCACTCCCGGCGAGCCGATCACGTTGGGTGCCTTCGACGTAACGCTGTTCACCGGACACCACTGCCCACCCGACCGCTTCCCCGGCACCATCACCGCACCCGTGGTGCCGCCGGTGCGGGCATCGGCATACAAGTGCGGCGAGGCGTGGTCGACGCACATCCACCACCGCGGCAGCGGCCGCCGCCTGCTCGCCGTCGGCAGCGCCGGATTCGTGCCGGGCGCCCTCGCCGGGCAACGCGCCGAGGTCGTGTATCTCGGGATCGGGCAGCTCGGTCTGCAGCCCGAGCAGTACCTCGTCGACTACTGGAACGAGACAGTTCGGACCGTCGGGGCCCGCCGGGTGGTGCTGACGCACTGGGACGACTTCTTCCGGCCCCTGCACGAGCCGCTGCGCGCCCTGCCGTACGCCGGTGACGACCTCGACGTCTCGATGCGCGTCCTGAGCCGGCTGGCCGCCGACGACGGCCTGCCGCTGCATCTGCCGACGCTCTGGCAACCCGCCGATCCCTGGCTGTGAACACCGCACTCCACGAGATCGGCCGATTGCTGCCGGTCGTCGGGTTTCTCGCCGCGGTCCTGGTGCTGGCCAAACTCTGCGACGACGAAGGGCTGTTCCACGCCGCCGGCGTCTACATGGCCCGGCACAGTTGGGGCGCCGGACAGTCCGCGGCGCGCCGCCTCTTGGCCATCGTCTTCGTCATCGCGGCCGGGACGACGGCCGTGCTGAGCCTCGATGCCACCGTCGTGCTGCTGACGCCCGTCGTGCTGTCGACCGCACGCACGCTCGGCGTACCGGCGCGGCCGCACGGCTACGCCGCGGCCCACCTGGCCAACACCGCGTCGCTGCTGCTACCGGTATCGAACCTGACCAATCTGCTGGCCTTCACGACCGCGGGCCTGAGCTTCACCAGATTCACCGCGGCGATGTCCCTGCCCTGGCTGTTCGCGGTCGCCGCCGAATATGTGTTGCTGCGGTGGTACTTCCGGCGCGAACTGCAGGCCGGCGCCGTGGACCGACCGGCCCCACCCCCACCCGAGATCCCGTATTTCGTCCTGACCGTGCTGATCCTGACGCTCATCGGCTTCGGCGCCACCTCACTGCTCGGCCTGGAGCCGGCGTGGGCCGCGTTCGCCGGCGCCGCGGTGCTGGCGGTGCGGGCCGTCGTGCGCGGTCACGAGACGCCCATGGGCATCGTGCGGGCGGCCAACGTGCCGTTCCTCGTCGCCGTGCTGGCGCTGGGTGTATTGGTGAGCGCGGTACTGGACCTCGGTTTGGGCCGGGTCCTTTCGCAGTTGCTGCCACACGGCGCCACGCTGCCGGCACTGCTCGGCATCGCGGCCATCGCGGCGGTGCTGTCGAATCTGATCAACAACCTGCCCGCCGTGCTGGTGCTGCTGCCGCTGGTCGCGTCCGGTGGGCCGGTCGCGGTGCTGGCGGTCCTCATCGGGGTGAACATCGGCCCCAACCTGACCTATCCGGGATCGCTGTCGAACCTCTTGTGGCGCAACGTGGTCCGCGGCGAGATGCCCGCGCGGGCCCGGGAGTTCACGACCGTCGGGCTGGTGACGGCGCCGGTCACCCTGATTCTGGCCGTGACCGGATTATGGTTGACCTGTTCGATGTTGGGACTGCGATGAGCGGGGAAGACGAATGGCCGACAGCTGGAACGAACAGATTATGGCCGAATTCCGGGCCAACGGCGGCAAGGTCGGCGGACCGTTCGAGAACCTGACGCTGCTCCTGCTGCACACCACCGGCGCCAAGAGCGGTGAGCCGCGGGTGAACCCGGCGGCCACGTTCGTCATCGACGGCAAGCGACTGATCGTCGGATCCGCCGGCGGCGCCGACGCCGACCCGGCCTGGGTACACAACCTGCGGGCAAATCCCAACGCCCACATCGAAATCGGCACCGAGGAATACGACGTTGTGGCGCGCGAACTGCCCCGTGCCGAACGGGACGCCGCCTACGCCCGCATCGTCGAGCGCGCACCCGGTTTCGCCGACTACGAGAAGAAGACCGACCGCGTCATCCCGGTCGTCGAGCTGCAGCGCCGCTGAGCCAGCGCGGTTACCGCGGCGAGAACAGCACACGTCGATTCGTTGTCGGGCGGCGCTGCCGCCGGGCCGGCGGTCCGCATCGCAGGCAAGATGGCTGTCGTGGACGTGAGCCGCAGATCGCTGATCGTGGGAGGCACGTCGGCTCTCGTCGGCGCGGGCCTCGGAGCCGGCGCCACCGGATACGTCACGACCACGCGCAGCGGTCCGATGCTGTGGCAGCGGGCCGACCGCGGCGGCGCCCCACCGGTCACCGGGCTGCACACCCAGTTCGGCTCCGACGCGGCCACCGAGGTCGTGGTGTCCTGGCACACCGCGTCCGCAGTGCAGAATCCCCACGTCATGCTGGGCACCCCGGACGACGGTGTCGGCACCGCCGTCGCGGCCGAGACCGTCACCTACCGCGACGCGGCGTCACGCAGTGAGATTCGCGTCCACCATGCCCGGTTGACCGGCCTCGCGCCCGACACCGACTACATCTACGCCGCCGTGCATGACGGCGCGAGTCCCGAACTGGGCTCGGTGCGTACCGCACCCCGGGGCCGCGCACCCATCCGGTTCACCAGCTTCGGCGACCAGTCGACGCCCATGCTCGACGCCAAGGTCGCGGCATCGTTCGGCAGCGATCACGTCGGATCGCCGGCCGCCGGCGACATCACCACCGCGGTCGAACGGCTGGCCCCGCTGTTTCACCTCGTCAACGGCGACCTCTGCTACGCCAACCTCGCGCACGACCGGGTCCGCACCTGGTCGGAATGGTTCGAGAACAACACCCGTTCCGCGCGGCACCGGCCGTGGATGCCGGCGCCGGGCAATCACGAGAACGAACTGGGCAACGGCCCCATCGGCTACGGCGCCTACCAGGCCTACTTCGGGCTGCCGGACTCCGGTTCCGACCCCGAACTGCGTGGCCTCTGGTACGCCTTCACCGCCGGCTCGGTCCGCGTGATCATCCTCGCCAACGACGACGTCTGCTACCAGGACGGCGGCAACTCATACGTGCGCGGCTACTCCGGTGGCGCCCAAAAACGTTGGCTGGAAAAAGAACTCGAACGAACCCGCAGCAACAAGGACATCGACTGGGTGGTGGTGTGCATGCACCAGACGGCGGTCTCCACGGGCAACAAGACCAACGGCGCCGACCTCGGCATCCGCGAGAACTGGCTGCCCCTGTTCGACCGGTTCAACGTCGACCTCGTGGTGTGCGGGCACGAGCACCACTACGAACGCAGCCATGCGCTCCGCGGCACCCTGCCGACCGACACCCTGACACCGAATCCGGTTGCCGCACAATCGGACTCGATCGACACCAGCAAGGGCACCGTGCACCTGGTCATCGGCGGGGGCGGCACGTCGATCCCGTCGAACACGATGCTGTTCCCCGAACCGCGCTGCCGCGTCCTCATGTCCGTCGGCGAGGTGAATCCCGGCACCGGAAGGAAGACACCGAACTACATCGAGGAAGCCGCGCCCTGGTCCGTCTTCCGCGATCGGGAAAACCCGTGCGGATTCGTGGCTTTCGATGTCGACCCAGGCCAACCGGGTGGCAATACCTCGATGGACGCCACCTACTACGCGGTGAGCGGTCCGTTCGGCGAGGTGCGGGCGGTCGACAGCTTCAAGTTGACGCGGCCCCGCACCGACCGCTGAATCAGCGGCGCTGCCGGGCGATCTCGGCCAGCACCACGCCGGCGGCCACCGACGCGTTGAGCGACTCGGTGGGGCCCGCCATCGGGATCGAGACGATGTGGTCGCAGTTCTCCCGCACCAGTCGCGACAGACCCTTGCCCTCCGAGCCCACCACGACGACCATCGGCCCCGAGGCGTCCAGCTCGTCCAGGGTGGTGTCGCCGCCGGCGTCCAGTCCGACGATGGTCAGGCCGGCGTCGGCCCAATCCTTGAGCGTTCGGTTGAGATTCGTCGCCCGAGACACCGGCAGCCGGGCGGCCGCTCCGGCGCTGGTGCGCCAGGCCACCGCGCTGACCGACGCCGAACGCCGCTGCGGGATCACCACGCCATGCCCGCCGAACGCCGCCACGGACCGCACGATGGCGCCCAGGTTGCGCGGGTCGGAGATGTTGTCGAGCGCGACGAGCAGGGCCGGGCTCGAGTCGGAGGTCGCCGACTTCAGCAGATCGTCCGGGTGCGCGTACTGGTACGGCGGCACCTGCAGCGCGATGCCCTGGTGCATGCCGTTGCTGGTGATGCGGTCCAGATCGTGGCGCTGCACCTCCATGATGGCGATACCGGCATCGGCCGCGCGCGTGACCGACTCGGTCAGCCGCTCGTCGGCCTCGGTGCCCAGCACGACATAGAGCGCGGTGGCCGGGACGCCGGCGCGGAGGCATTCCACGACCGGGTTGCGGCCGACCACGACCTCGACGTCATCGGTCTTCTTGTGCCGTCCCTGATTCGACCGGGCGGCCTTCTGCGCGATCTTGTACGCCTTGTGGTTGGGGCGCTGTTCGGCGCGCGGCGTCGCGCCCTTGCCCTCCAGCCCACGCCGGCGCTGGCCACCGGAGCCGACGGTCGGGCCCTTCTTGGTGCCCGCTTTACGAATCGCGCCGCGGCGCTGGGAGTTTCCGGCCATGTCCTACCTCTTCCCCGTCGCTTCGCTCGCCCCAGGAACCCCATCAGTCAGGGCCCACTGCGGGCCGTCAGCGGTATCGGTGACCTCGATGCCGGCCAGCTTCAGCTGGTCGCGGATCGCGTCGGCGGCAGCCCAGTCCCGGTTCTCCCGGGCCTCGGCGCGGCTCTTGAGCGCCCACTGCACCAGAGCGTCGACGGCGTTCAGCGCTGCCGACGTCTCGTCGCGGGTTTCCCAGCGCTCGTCGAGCGGGTCGCAACCGAGGATGCCCATCATGGCCCGGATCGACGTCGCCGCGGCCATCGCGCCGGCGTGGTCACCGGCATCCAGCGCGCGGTTGCCGTCGGCGCGGGCGGCGTGCACCTCGGCCAGGGCCGCCGGCACCGCCAGGTCGTCATCGAGTGCGGCCGCGAACTTCTCGGTCCAGGTACCGACCTCGACGGCACCCACCCGGGTGCGGACCCGGTGCAGGAACTCCTCGATGCCGGTGTAGGCCTTGGCCGCGTCCTGCAGCGAGTTCTCGGAGAACTCGAGCATGGACCGGTAGTGCGCACTGCCCAGGTAGTAACGCAGCTCGGCGGCCCGAACCCGTTGCAGCACAGCCGGAATCGCCAGCACGTTGCCCAACGACTTGCTCATCTTCTCGCCACCCATGGTGACCCAGCCGTTGTGCAGCCAGAACCGCGCGAACTCGTCGCCGCAGGCGTTGGCCTGCGCCGTCTCGTTCTCGTGGTGCGGGAAGATCAGGTCCATACCGCCGGCGTGGATGTCGAACACCGAGCCCAGGTACTCCTGGCACATCGCGACGCACTCGGTGTGCCAGCCGGGGCGGCCCCGGCCCCACGGCGTCGGCCAGGACGGCTCACCGGGCTTGGCGCCCTTCCACAGGGTGAAGTCCCGCGGATCACGCTTGCCGGTCGCCACGCCCTCGCCCTGGTGCACATCGTCGATGCGGTGACCCGAGAGCTTGCCGTAGTCGGGCAGGCTCAGCACGTCGAAATACACGTCGCCGTCGGCCGCGTAGGCGTGCCCGCGCTCGATCAGCTTCTCGATGACCTCGACCATCTGGGTGATGTGCCCGGTGGCCCGGGGCTCGGCCGACGGCGGCAGCACGCCCAGCGCGTCGTAGGCGGCAGTGAAGGCCCGCTCGAAGGTGGCGGCCCACTCCCACCAGGGCCGGCCGGCTTCGGCGGCCTTGTTGAGAATCTTGTCGTCGATGTCGGTGACGTTCCGGATGAACGCAACGTCGTAGCCCTTGGCCGTCAGCCAGCGTCGCAGCACGTCGAAAGCGACGCCGCTGCGGACATGGCCGATGTGGGGCAGGCCCTGCACGGTTGCGCCACACAGGTAGATGGATGCGTGTCCGGGCCGCACCGGGGTGAAGTCCCGCACGGCACCGGTCATGGTGTCGTAGAGCCTCAGGCCCTCGAGACGGTTTTCGGTCACGACGGGCCAGCTTACCGGCCTAATCGAGCGAGACCACCAGCGCCGTCGCAATCGCCGCCAGACCCTCGCCCCGACCGGTGAGCCCGAGACCATCGGTGGTGGTCGCCGAGACGGAGACAGGAGCATCCAGAAGCGCCGACAGCACCTGCTGGGCCTCTTCCCTGCGGGGCGCGATTTTCGGGCGGTTGCCGATCACCTGGACCGCCGCATTGCCGACCCGAAAACCGGCAGCCGTCAGCAGCGTGGCGACATGTTTGAGCATGTCGGTGCCGGTGACGCCGCGCCACTCGGGACGATCGGTACCGAAGACACTGCCCAGGTCACCGAGGCCGGCAGCACTCAGCAAGGCATCACAGAGTGCATGCGCGGCGACGTCGCCGTCGGAATGCCCGGCACAGCCGTCAGCATCGTCAAAGGACAGGCAGAGCAGCCAACACGGCCGCCCTGCCTCGATGGGATGTACGTCGGTACCGAGACCGATACGGAAGTTCACTGCTCCGTTGGAGATGGCGTTCAGGACGCCGCGGCGAGAACCTCGTCCAGGATGGTGGCGGCCTTCGCGTCATCGGTGTTCTCGGCCAGGGCCAGCTCACCGACAAGGATCTGACGAGCCTTGGCCAGCATGCGCTTCTCGCCGGCGGACAGCCCGCGCTCCTGGTCACGACGCCACAGGTCACGAACGACCTCGGCGACCTTGTTCACATCACCGGAAGCCAGCTTCTCCAGGTTCGCCTTGTAACGACGGGACCAGTTGGTCGGCTCCTCGGTGTGCGGGGCGCGCAGCACCTGGAACACCTTGTCGAGGCCTTCCTGACCCACCACGTCGCGAACACCGACGTATTCAGCGTTTTCTGCGGGTACTCGAACGGTCAGATCGCCCTGCGCAACCTTGAGGACGAGATATTCCTTCTGCTCGCCTTTGATGGTCCGGGTTTCAATCGCCTCGATCAATGCTGCACCGTGGTGTGGGTAAACGACGGTGTCTCCGACCTTGAAAATCATCAGATTCGGGCCCCTTTCACATAGCAATGTTAGCACGGGCGTCAGACACCCGCGGATCAACAATGCAGGTCAGGGGCCATACAGATGCGTGAAAGGGGTTGACAGCGCGGCGTTTACGTGCAGTGGCGGGGGCCACAATCCGGCCGAATTCCCCCGGATTCACGTCCCATTCACCGGTCATTCCCGGCCGGAAAGACGCCCGAACCAGGCAGATGGCGGGCCTCCGCTACCGCCGCCAACCGCCACCTACTACTCTGCATAGTCGAACGCCGGACCAGTCCGGGGACACAGCAGGACATACCCAAGGCCGTCACGCGCATCGCCGCTGGCGCCCAAGCAGGAGGCTTGAGTGAACCGCATGAAATCGCGCACTTCTGCCGTCACGCTGGCCGCCTTCGGGCTGGCCACCGCGGTGACGCTCACCGGCTGCAGCAGCGGCCAGGTCTCACAGAGCGCGAACCAGCTGCCTGCGGTCAACGGCACCGCCACCACCATCGGCAACGAGAAGGCCGGTGTGGATCTGCGCAACGTCTACCTGCGCGCCCCGCAGACCCGCGACTTCGTCAAGCCCGGCACCATGGTCGAGCTGCTGTTCGTCGCGACCAACAAGTCGCCCGACAACCCCGACAAGCTGATCGGCATCACCTCCGACACCGGCGAGGTGCTGGTCAACGGCGGCACCACGGTGCCCGCGGGCGGCGTGCTGCTGGTCGGCACCCCGGACGGCCAGAAGCAGACCCTGCCGCGGTCCGAGGACGCCACGACCTCCATCGCGATGGTGGCGCTGACCAAGCCCATCAGCAACGGCCTGAACTACAACTTCACGTTCAAGTTCCAGAACGCCGGCGAGAAGACCATCGCGGTCCCGATCTCCGCCGGCGAGGCCCCGCGCCGCGAGGCCGGCGACGCCGCTCCGGCACCTGCCGGCGGCGGCGAGGGACATCACTAGCCTCGCTTCGTTCCTCGCAGCCACCACCGGTCGCGCTGCGGGATGCACCGTCGTCGAACTCGGAACGGTGCAGGTCAGTACCGGCGCATTGATCGCGCGGGATCCGTTCGGCCCGAGAAGCGGCGGTTGCATACTCGCCGTCCCGAATGGCTCGTACCGGGTTTGGGCAACGGTGGTCGATGTGAGCGACGACGGCACTCCTGAGCCCCGCCAGGCATATTTGAGCGTGGCGATCGGCGACGGCCAACCGGCCCTGCTCGGTTCCGCCGACGAATTACTCGTGCCGCCCGTCCCCAGCTTCGGCGCGTTCACCGGCACCGACCACGGGCTGCTCGCGGTTCACGATGCGGCGGTCGAGGATTCAGTGCTGGCAGATCGCGCCGAGGCCATCGACCGCGGCCTGTGGGCACCGGATATCGGCCCGGGCTACGCCAATGTGTCACTCGACCCGGCCTCCGGTGCCAATGTCGTCGTCAGCGGATCCGGTTGGGGCGACGGCGGTTTCCCGGTCCTTGCGACGTACGACCGCGACGACAGGCCCGTCGCCGTACACGTGGATTTCGGTGTCATCGGGGACCACCCGGATGATCAACCCGGCTTGATGCGAAAACTGGCCAGGCGACTCGGATTCGGACGCCGAGCCTGACGCAA
>NZ_JAYXBQ010000054.1:0-165154 GCF_039668335.1 Mycobacterium sp. SM3041
GCCGACGGCGCCGAGCTGCTGCAGCTGGGACAGGGTGTCGACGACGCCCCAGACTTCGGCGATCTTGCCCTCGGTGAACCGGATGATGAAGATCTCTTCGTACACAACGGTTTTGCCGGTCGGTGCCAGCCCGCGGTAGTCGCCGAGGTGCGTCCCGGTCACGGTCTGGCGTGCGGCGAGTTTGTCATGGTCGACGACCATGTCGTCGACCATGACGTGAATGTCGGGGAAGGCGCGCAGGAGCAGCGTCCAGATGCGTTTCATGATGTCCGGCCCGGAACCTACGGCGAGCGGGGAGTGGACCACGGCATCGGGGAGGAAGACATCGTCGATCGTGCTCACGATGTCGTCGATGTCTCCGCTGTTGCAGCTGCAGTGGAATCGTTCGAACGTCGCGACATTGGTGCTCGTGGGTGTCGTGGACATGGACCCTCCTTGCGATGTGGCGCAACGGTTCGCGAGCCCACCGGGCACTCAGCCTGCGTCGCCGGTGCGGTCTGCCAGCCCCAGCCTCAGGTGCTCGCTGTGATAGACGGCTTCGTCGAGCAATTGCGCGACGTGGTTGTCGTACAGGCTGTAGACGATGCTGCGGCCGCTCCGGGTGCCGGTCACCAGTCCGAGATTCCGCAGCAGTCGGAGCTGATGGGAAACGAGCGACTGCTCGAGGCCGATCGCGTCGGCGAGGTCGGTGACGGAGCGGGCGCCCTGGCGTAGCTCGGTGAGGATCATCAATCGGCTCGGAGTGGCGAGCGCCTGCAGGGTCGTGGCGACCTGAGCCGCGGCGTCAGCGTCGAGCCGCCCGGTGGGGCGGTCACGCCCCTCGACACCATGTCCCACGTTTGTAGTGTACTAGGGCACACACATGAAGACGTATTCATTTGTTCTGATAACGTTGACTGCATGTGTTTGCGAGGTGCGTCATGGCGACGGTGACCCAGACCGCCCGGCCGGCGCTGTCCGGCGCGGCGGTGGCTCCGTCACGCCGCGGGTGGTTCGACCTGTCCGAAATGCGCTGGGCTGCACTGGCTTTGGCATTGTTCCTGGCGGGGTTGGTGCTGCAGCTGGCCGGTGGGCCGACCTGGTCGTGGTGGGCGCTGTACCTGGCCTGCTACGTCACCGGCGGCTGGGAGCCGGCGCTGGCGGGACTGCAGGCGCTGCGCGAGAAGACCCTCGACGTGGACCTGCTGATGGTCGTCGCGGCGATCGGCGCCGCCTCGATCGGCCAGGTCACCGACGGTGCCCTGTTGATCGTCATCTTCGCGACGTCGGGCGCGCTGGAAGCCCTGGCCACGGCGCGGACCGAGGACTCGGTGCGCGGCCTCCTGGACCTGGCGCCCGACACCGCGACCCGGTTGTCCCACGACGGCGAGCACGTCGTGCCGGCCACCGAGCTGGCGGTCGGTGACGTGGTGCTCGTACGGCCGGGGGAGCGCATCTCCGCGGACGCCACGGTGATCGACGGCGCCAGTGAGGTCGATCAGGCGACCATCACCGGCGAACCGCTGCCGGTCGACAAGGCCGTCGGCGACGAGGTCTTCGCGGGCACGCTGAACGGCACCGGGGCACTGCGGATCCGGGTCGACCGGCGGGCCGCCGACTCGGTCGTGGCGCGCATCGCGGCGCTGGTGGAAGAAGCGTCGCAGACCAAGGCCCGCACCCAGCTGTTCATCGAGAAGGTCGAGCAGCGCTACTCGATCGGCATGGTCGCCGTCACCCTCGCGGTGTTCGTGATCCCGCTGCTCGCGGGCGACTCCGTGCGGGAGGCGCTGCTGCGGGCCATGACCTTCATGATCGTCGCATCCCCGTGCGCGGTCGTGCTGGCCACGATGCCGCCGCTGTTGGCGGCGATCGCGAATGCCGGGCGTCACGGCGTGCTCGTCAAGTCTGCGGTGGTCATGGAACAGCTCGGCGCCGCCACCCGCGTGGCGTTCGACAAGACCGGGACGTTGACCCGCGGGACTCCAGAACTTGCGGAGATTCGGCTGCTGACAGGTGATTTCACGCAAGATCAGGTGCTGACACTGGCCGCGGCCGCCGAGCATTCCAGCGAGCACCCGCTGGGTGCGGCCATCGTCCGTGCGGCCAAGGTGCGTCGACTCGTCCTGCCGCGAGCCGCCGATTTCGCCGCCGAACCGGGCCGCGGCGTACGGGCCGTCATCGACGGACACACCATCACCGTGTCCTCGCCGTCGGCGGACAGCGCCGACGCGGCAGCCCAGATGGAGCAGCGGGGTGGTACGGCGGTCGTCGTGGCGGTCGACGGTCGCGCGGTCGCGGTGTTGGGCCTGACCGACGAACTCCGTCCCGATGCCCAGGGTGCCGTCGCCGCCGTCACCGCGTTGACAGGGCTGGCCCCGGTCCTGCTCACCGGTGACAATGCCACGGCGGCAGGACAATTGGCCGACCGGGTGGGTATCGCCGAGGTGCGTGCCGGCCTGCTGCCGCACGACAAGGTGGCTGCCGTCCGGGACTTGCAGGCCGACGGTGGGCGGCTGGTCATGGTCGGTGACGGCATCAACGACGCGCCCGCGCTGGCAGCCGCGCACCTGGGCATCGCGATGGGCGGCGCTGGTTCGGATCTCACCTTGCAGACCGCGGATGCCGTCATCATCGGTGATGACCTGCGCACCGTCCCCGCGGTGATCGCGCTGTCGCGGCGCGCCCGCCGCGTGGTGATGGCCAACCTGGCGATTGCCGCGACTTTCATTGCCGTGCTGGTGGTCTGGGATCTCGTCGGCACTCTGCCCCTGCCGCTGGGCGTGGCCGGCCATGAAGGCTCGACGATCATCGTCGGGCTCAACGGGCTGCGGCTGCTCCGGCGGGGTGCCTGGCGCGCGGCTCAGTCCTCGTAGGGGACGAACTCGTCCTTGCTGACGCCGCAGACGGGGCAGACCCAGTTGTCGGGGAAGTCTTCGAATGCGGTGCCGGGCGCGATCCCGCTGTCGGGGTCGCCGTCGGCGGGGTCGTAGATCATGCCGCAGCGCACGCAGATCCACAGCTGGGCGGTTTGGGTCTCGGTCATGGTGTGTCCGTTCGGAGAAGTGGTGTGGTCAGGGCTCGACGTGCGCCGGGGCGAGGCTGAAGCGGTTGGCCCGCCCGAAGGTGCCGAAGTCGTTGAAGCGGACACCGTTGGCGCGCAGTACTTTCTGGCAATCGTGCTTGATCGCCTCGCGGAGGTAGAACGGGTCGCGCACCAGGAAGTGGTGGATGGCGTGGGTCTCGCCGAAGTTGAAGCACAGGGCGTGGAAGGGCTTGAGCCACTTGGCCGTCCACACCTGGGTCTGCTGCATCACGTTGTGCTTCTCGACGTCGCCGTAGTAGTGCATGTTGGAGCTGACGAAGTGCAGGCAGAACGTGCGCACCGCGTTCGGCGCCAGCAGCGTGACGGCCACGAAGTCAAGCGCCGTCACCCAGCTGCCGGAAATGCTGCTGCCGGTGACGAATTCGTAGACGTGCACGCCGATGAACAGGTGCCACAGCGTGTAGTGGATGGTGCCGAGCGGGAAGTACAGTGCGAGCGTCTTGGCGGCGAGCTGACGCGCTTCTTCGGGGGAGCGGGCCTCGTGCTTGATGTAGGCGGTGACGATGGCGCGCTGTCGGAGTGGCTTGGTGTAGATGCCGAGCATCGAGTCGAGCAGGCTGAGCAGCCGGTGGCTGCCCCAGCGTTCGCCGTTGGTGATGCCGCGCTCCTCGAGGTCGGAATCGGTGCCCGAGACCTCGTGGTGGTGCAGGTGCAGCGTCCGCCGGAGCCAGGGGTTGATGGTGCTGGGCCGGAAGAACCAGACCCCGAACATCATCGCGTTGTGCACCGGGCGGTTCTGCCGGAAGTACATGGAGTGGATGAGGTCGTGTTCCAGTTCGTGCAGCAATGACAGCCAGAACGCGGTGATCAGGATGGTTGCGTACCAGGGCAGGATGCCGGCCGCGTAGAGCGCGGCGTCGACGAGTACGCCGGCGATGGACGCCAGGAAGATCGCCATCCCGACGCCGTCCTGGTGTGCGGCGAGGAACGGATGGCGTTCGCGCCAGCCGTTGCCGATGCGGATGAGCTCGCCCCGGATCGCGGCGATCCGGTCGCGGTCCTCCTCGGCCAGGTTGCGCTCGCCGGGTAGGCGGGTTGCGATACGTGCCATGATTTCTCCATTCAAGTTAGAGAACGAATGTTCCGTAAGGTATGTTTGCCGATATGGCGAGGTCAATAGCTATAGTTGGTTTCGTGACAGGCAACACAGAGAACAAACGCTCTCTATCTGTCGAGGCGGACTCCGGCAACGGGCGGGATCGGCATGGGCGCCGGACGCAGCAGGAGCGCCGCGAGCACACCCGCCGCGCGTTGATGACGGCGGCGCTGGAACTGACCGGCAGCGGATCGAGCTTCGACGCGCTGAGCCTGCGGCAGCTCGCCAGTAAGGCGGGTGTCGCGCCGTCGGCCTTCTACCGCTACTTCCAGTCGCTCGACGACCTCGGTCTCGCCGTGATTCACGAGACCTTTCGCACGCTGCGCGAGATCATGGGCGAGATGGCCACTCTCGACATCGATTCGTCCGGCGGCGCCATCCACGTCGGGGTGCAGGCGCTTCGTGGCGTGGTCTCGCGCGACCATGCACACCTGGCGTTCCTGGCGCGCCAACGTGCGGCCGGTCATTCGGTGCTCCGGCGCGAGATTCGGTCGGAAATCCGTTTGTACGCCAGCCAATTGGCTACCTACATGGCCCGGTTCGAACCCATCCGGTCGTGGAGCGTCGGGGATGTCGAGATGCTGTCGAGCATGTTGATGGCCACCATCCTCGCCGGCATCGATTCGATGCTCGAGGTCATTGCGCGCGGGCTCGACGAAGAGACGACGGCGCGTGATCTGGATGCGGCGGCCACCATGCTCGAGCGCCAGATCCGGTATCTGAACGTCGGTGCCTCCGCGTGGCGGAGCGACTGATCACCCGCGGCCCCGAAACACTTTGACCACCAACAGGAGTGACATGACATTCTCACTACAACTCAGCGATGACGTCATCGAGGTGCGCGACTGGGTGCACCAGTTCGCCGCCGAAGTCGTCCGCCCTGCCGCCGCGGAATGGGATGAGCGGGAGCAGACGCCATGGCCGATCATCCAGGAAGCGGCGAAGATCGGGCTGTACTCGCCCGAACTGTTCGGCACGCAGGCCGCCGAACCGAGCGGGCTCGGCATGCTCACCGTGTTCGAGGAGCTGTTCTGGGGTGACGCCGGCATCGCGCTGTCCATCATGGGTACCGGTCTGGCCGCGGCGGCCTTGGCGGGCAACGGAACTCCCGAACAGATCGGGCAGTGGCTGCCGCAGATGTTCGGCTCGGCCGCGGACCCGAAGGTCGCGGCGTTCTGCTCATCCGAGCCCGACGCGGGCTCCGACGTCGGGTCCATCCGGGCCCGGGCCCGCTACGACGAGGCCACCCGGGAATGGGTGCTCAATGGCACCAAGACGTGGGCCACCAACGGCGGCATCGCCAACGTGCACGTCGTGGTCGCGTCCGTCTACCCGGAACTCGGGTCGCGCGGCCAGGCCAGCTTCGTGATCGGGCCGGACACCAAGGGGCTGTCCCAGGGGCAGAAGTTCAAGAAGCACGGCATCCGGGCGTCGCACACCGCCGAGGTGGTGCTCGACAACGTGCGGCTGCCGGAGGACGCGATCCTCGGCGGCCGGGAGAAGTTCGAGGCCCGGGTGGCGCGGGTGAAGTCGGGTGCGTCCGCGGGTGGCCAGGCCGCGATGAAGACGTTCGAGCGGACCCGCCCGACGGTCGGGGCGATGGCGGTCGGGGTGGCCCGGGCGGCGTACGAGTACGCCCTCGAATATGCCTGCCAGCGTGAGCAATTCGGTAAGAAGATCGGCGAATTCCAGGCCATTGCCTTCAAACTGGCGGACATGAAGGCCCGCATCGACGCCGCCCGGCTGCTGGTGTGGCGGGCCGGCTGGATGGCGCGCAACAATGTGCCGTTCGAGAACGCCGAGGGTTCGATGGCCAAGCTGGTGGCCAGCGAGACCGCCGTGTACGTGACCGACGAGGCGATTCAGATTCTCGGCGGCAACGGGTACACCCGCGACTACCCGGTCGAGCGGATGCACCGAGATGCCAAGATTTTCACCATCTTCGAGGGCACCAGCGAGATTCAGCGGTTGGTCATCTCACGGGCGGTGACGGGCCTGACGATCCGCTGAGTCAGGACTCGTCGACGCGGCCGGTACGCCGAGACCACCATCAGGGGAATCAGACGAGTTCCGGCACCCTCAGGTGAGCGATGGCCAGTTCGAACTCGCAGATGTCGACCAGGCTGCCACCCAACTCGGCGAGCTTTTCGGTCCGCAGCGCACTGGCCTGTTCGCGGTTGTTGTCCAGCGCCGTGGCGCTGTCGAACGTCACCGACGAAACGGCGCGTCCGGACGGCTTGTCGAGCAGGAGGCTGGCACTGCAGAACCCCTCGAGTTTCTCCAACGGCGGCAGGACCAGCGTCCGGTAGAAGTCGGTGAGGAGGTCCGCCTGATGGGGCTCGACGGAGAACCAGGCAACGCGAAGGCAGGCACTCTCCGGTGAGCGGTGGTGGCGGTGCAGCGCCGCCACCTCCCACTCACTGATCTCCTTGCGGGTCCCGTTCAGCAGCTCTGCCGCACGTTCACCGAGGGGTCGGGCGGCGTGCGCCGTCAGGTGCATCACTGCCTCGGACTCCCAGGAGCTCGTGGCGATGCACCGGCCCAGGCGCCGGTCCACCAGCAGCGACATCCCCGCCGCCCCCAGTTCCTCCAAGGCCGGGAGCACGGTGTCGCGCATGTACGCAATACCGGCGTCGATCGACGCCGGCTCGGCCTGAAACGTGGTTGAGCGTGCGTACACCAGGCGCTCCTCGGTTGCGGCAGCGCCCCGTGGCGCTGCTGGTTCTCCCCACAGCGTCCCTTGTCAACCCCGATGGTGTACGGACTTTGCCGGAATCCACAGGTTGCGTTAAGGAGCGACAACTGCGGCGCCGAACCAATGGCAAAGCAGCAGTGCGGGTTCCATGTCCACGCGGACTTATTCGGTCGCTCTGCCGCGACGCGCGATGGCGAGCTGGGGCGCGGTACTTCACCGAGTTGACGTGCAGGTGCAGCTCGTGGGCACTGGAATCGAACCTCGGGTTGGTCCGCACGTACCCGCCGGGAGGGTCGGGGCACCGCTCATCGCTGTCGGGATGAGGCGGGCGTGGCCATGGGCCTGGCAAACTCGCACGCGGCCACGTTCTCGGCGCGGTGGTCGGCCGAGGCGGTCCGCTCCGCGCTGCCGAGGGATGAGCGGGGCGATGCGACTGGCGGAGTCCTGCGACGCCTGCCGGCTCCCGCGCCCCAGCGGCGGGCTATCTGGGAATGCGGGCGCGACTCGCGACTGATTGAATCGTCAATTTGTTACTGGCCGGTGGCGTAGGCCAGGGTGCGCGCACGTGCGGGCGCGGCGACGTGCGGCAATGCCGCCGAGTGGACAGCGGCCGCGGCGGCGGTGCGGCGGGCGTTGAACCAGCGGACGCCGGCGGCGCCGACGACCAGCAGCAGCGGCCACAGGCCGATGGCGAAGAGGACGATGGCGTCGAAGATGAAGGCGGGCTCGAACATGACTGTGCTCCTGGATTGGTGAAATATGTTTGTTCCGTTGATATTTGGTGTTTTCTCAACGGGAAAGCCGATACCAGAACGGTACGGCGCGGGCGCGCGGCGACCCAGGTACCGCCGAGACAATCTTTTGGCGATCTGGCCCGAATCGTTGTCCCTGAGGAACAAAGGGGCAGCAATTTTCCGCGGGTGGCCCCCATTCCGGCTCGCCGCGCCGACAATTGAAGGTGACGGCAGCAACCGAACCGAAGGCCTCCGACGTGTCCGAACCCGACGAAACGCAACGTGGCGTCGCGACCGGCATCGTCGCGGAGCTCGAAGCCGAGGGCTTCTACGGCGCCGAGCCGGTCGGTCGCGGGGGATTCGGCGTCGTCTACCGGTGCCGCCAGCCGTCGCTGGACCGCGTTGTCGCGATCAAGGTCCTTAACGCCGACTCGGACGACGTCGACCTCGAGAACTTCGAGCGTGAGCAGCGGGCCATGGGCCGGGTATCAGGTCATCCCAACATCGTGCCCGTGCTGCACAGTGGCCTGACGTTCACGGGGCGCCCGTACATCGTCATGCCGTATCTCGGCCGGAACACGCTGTCGGCATGGATCCGGCAGCACTGCCCGCTGGCCGTCGGGGAGGCGCTGACGGTCGGTGTCCGACTGGCCGGGGCGCTGGAAACCGCGCACCGCGCCGGTGTGCTGCACCGAGATGTCAAGCCGCCCAACGTACTTCTCTCGGCGTACGGGGAGCCGCAGCTGTGTGACTTCGGCATCGCCCGTATCGCGGGCGGTCGGGAAGCCACCATGAACGTGTTCGTCGGATCCCCGTCGTACACCGCGCCGGAATTGTTCGAAGGCGCGACGCCGACGGCCGCCGTGGATATCTACGGGCTGGCCGCCACCATCTTCACCCTCATCAAGGGGGAGCCACCGTTCCCGTTCCAGAAGGGAGAGAATCCCATCGCGTTCGCCCGGCGGGTCTTCGCCGGACCGGTGCCCGACCTGCGTGCGCACGGGGTCGCCGACCCGGTCTGCGCCGCGCTCGAGCAGGGGCTGAACGTCGATCCCACGCAGCGCCCCGCAACGGCCGCGGATTTCGGCGAGTTGTTGCGGGCCGCGGGTGCGCGCATCGGGCTGAACATCGCGGACGTCCCGCTGGAGCTGCCGGAAGTCCACTACGACGGGGCCGAATCGTCGCCGGACACCGGCGGACGCTCCACCGGCGGCATCGGACTGCGGACCGACGGTTCGGGGCGATCGACGTATCCGCCCAGTTCACCGGCCAGATTCCGGCCGCCGACGTTCAGCCGCCCGCCGGTACTTCGGCGCCGCATCCTGGACCGCCTCGGCTCCGGGCGCAGGCCGAAGCTGGTGCTCATCCACGGGCCGGCCGGCTACGGCAAGACGGTGCTGGCGACGCAGTGGGGCGAGACGCTGGTCCGCGAGGGCGTCCCGGCGGCCTGGCTGACGGTCGATGCCGACGACGACAATGCCCTCTGGTTCGTGGCGCACCTGATCGAGGCGGTGCGCGTCGCGATACCGGCACTTGCCGATGTGCTGCAGCAGGAATTCGACGAACGGCCCGACTCCGCGCTGCCCCAGGTGCCCAACCTGTTGATCGACTGGCTGCACGCCCACAAGCAGACGTTGGCCCTGCTGATCGACGAGTGGCATCGCGTCACCAGCGCCGACAGCCAGGACACCCTGGCTCACCTCCTGGAGAAGGGCTGCCACCACCTGCACCTGGTCGTTGCCAGCCGGACCGGCACCGGCCTGCCGCTGGGCACCCTCGGCGTGCAGGGTGAACTTGTCGAGATCGACGCGTCGCTGCTGCGCTTCGATCTCGCGGAGGCCCGGGCCCTCCTTGTCGACCGCGGCGGCCTGGACCTGTCCGGGGCCGTCGTGGCCGACCTGGAAGAGTCGACCGACGGCTGGCCGGCTGCCCTGCAACTGGCCTCGCTGAACCTGCGCGGCGGCGGTGACGCCGCCGCGCTCGCCGGCCGGCTCTCCGGGTCGGACAAGGTCATCGGCGACTACCTGACCTCCAACGTGCTGGACAGTCTGGAGCCGGAGCTCGTCGAGTTCCTGTCGGCGACGTGCATCACGAAACAGATCTGCAGCGGCCTGGCGGCGGCGCTCACCGGCCGTCCGCGCAGCCGGGAAATCCTCGAGGACATCGAGCGGCGGGACCTGTTCCTGCGGCGGACCGACCAGGACGGGACGTGGTTCCGCTACGCCAACTTGTTCGCGGACTACCTTCGGCACCGGCTGCGGCACGAGGACGAAGAACGTGTCGTGGAGTTGAACCGAACGGCCGCACAGTGGTTCATGAAGCACCGGATGTACAACGACGCCGTCGATCACTGGCTGGCCGTGGGTGATGACGAACAGGCCGTCGACGCCGTCGAGCAGGTGTCCCCGGATCTCCTCGAGCAGTGTGAACTCATGACGCTGCTCGGTCTGGCGGCCAAGTTGCCGCCGCACCTGGCCGAGGAGCGGCCGCGGCTGCAGACCAACCTGGCGTGGGCCAACGTCATTCTGCGCAGGCCGGCTGCTGTGGCCGACGCGCTGCAGCTGGCCGAAGACAACATCGACCTGCTGGGCGACGATGAAATCGATGACGTCCGTTGCGAATTGGACCTGCTGCGCGTGGTGATGGCCGGGCACGCCGACCACATCGATGCGTTCACCGAAACGGCGGCGCAGGCGTGTGTGGCCAGGACCGACACTTTGGCGCCGTTCGTGCTGTGCCGGGCGGCGTACACCCTGTCCTACGTCGCGCTGCGCAGGTTCGACTTCGACGGCGCATTGCGCTGGCACCGGTGGGGACACAAGTATCGCCGGGCCATCGCCGGGCCGATGACCGTCGGCTACGGGTATCTCATTGCCGCCCTGGCCGCCAACGAGGAACTCGACGTCGCCGGCGCCGAGGCGCACCTGCGCCACGCGATCAGGATCGCCCTGTTGCCGTCGGGGCTCCCGACCTACATCGCCAAACTCGCCGGGGCCCTGCTGGGTGAATTGCTCTACGAGCGTGGGCAACTCGACGAGGCGGAGGTCCTGCTCGATGACGCGGCCGCCCTCGGGGCAGAGGGCGGCATCGCGGACGTGATGCTCGCGACCTACCGCGCGGGCGCCTACGTCAAGTGTGCCCGCGGCGACACCGCCGCCGCCGAGCAGCGACTGTCGGAAGGTATCGGGCATGCCCGGGCGCTGGGGTTGCCCCGGTTGGAGGCTGGACTGGCGCTGACGCTCATTCGCGTCGCGGCATTGTCGGGCAACGAGATGGACAAGGCGCTGGCGCGGCGCGTGATGGCGCACGGTGTGCAGGACCTCGGTGAAAGTGGCGATCTGACAGCAGAATTCAGAGAAGACGCGCAAATCAGACTGCTACTGCTCGACGGGCAACCGGCGGCATCGGCGTCGGCGTGCGAGCGAGCTCGGGTCCGGCTCGACCATACCGACAAGCTGCAGCGGCCGCGGGCGCACCTGCTGGCCAGGATTCAGTATGCCCGGTGTCTCGCCGCAGCCGGGCGGGACGAGAAAGCGCGGTGGGTGCTGGCGCCGGCGCTGAAAACCTGTGCCGCGCTGGGATTGAGCCGGCTTCTCATCGACGAGGGCCCTGCGCTGCTGCGCGTCGCACATGATGTCGCGGTCGGCTGGGAAACCGTCGATGTCGCCACTGCGGCCGACATCAGCGACTTCGTCCACCAACTCGAGGCAACGTCGTTGCACCACGCCGGCTGATCCGCTGTCACCGCAGCCCGGCCAGCGACGCCGGCTAACCGTCCGGAGGTTCGGCTTCCTTGCTTATCCCGAGAACCGTCTGGACGACAGCATCGATACTGGGGATGTCGTCGAACCCGTCGGTCGCGGGGTGTGCGGTGTCGCTCAGCGCCGTTGCGATCACGTCCCAGGTGTGGCCTGCGGCATGTGCCGCATGGACAGCATCGCGCAGTTCACTCTGGGCCGCACGCAGCGCCTGATGAGCCGCGCTGATGCGCTCGATGTACGCGAGGTGCATCTCCTGCTTCTCTGCTGACATCTCTTCTGCTCCAAGCGTCCCCGAGGTGATCACCGATTCGGGCGCCGAAGCTGAGTTTGTGTGCCAAATCCAGCCCAGATCTGGCACACAAGCTCATGCTCGTCAGCTCAACCGGGAAGGCCGGGCCCTCCGGCAGTCACCTCACTGTCCTTTCCTTTACCACTTGTGCGATTCAGGGTAGCTTATCTATGGCAACTGACATAGATTTCGATATAGCACTGGTACATGATTCAATGCAAGTAGTGGAACAGGGAAGCTCATGAACGATGCAGATCGCCGGCCGGTGCCGCCGAGCGCAGGACCCGCTGCCGCGGGCCCGGCATCCAATCATGCGGTGTACGGGATCACGGTAGCGGCGGAACTGTCCGGTGCGCCAACACAATCACTGCGCCTATGGGAGCGTCACGGGCTCCTCACTCCGGCGCGCACCGACGGCGGCACCCGCCGCTACAGCGCCGACGACGTGGCCCGGATCGGACGGATCGTCGACCTGGTCGCCTCGGGCGTCAACATCGCGGGAATCAGCAGGATCCTCGAATTGGAAGACGCCAACAACGCGCTGCGCAGCGCCGCCGATCGGCGCAACCGCTCGAAGTGACGGTCGGCTGATCAGCTCGGTTATCGTGCCCGGGTTTTCGGCGCGAGACCTCGGGTGGCGGGCCCTTCCAGGAGCCGCCCGTCCGGTGCGAACCGCGAGCCGTGCAGCGGACACTCCCAGGCCCGGTCGGCGTCGTTCCACCGCACCACGCCGCCCAGGTGCGGACAGATCGCCGACACGGTGTGTTGTTTTCCGTCGACCAGGCTGTCGGCGCGTAGCTGCCACGGGAGCCCGCTGACCACCCCGCCGCCTTCGCACAGGCCATCCGGCGACGCGGAGATCGGCGTGATCCAGCCTTTGGCCAGATTGAGTCCGACCTCGAGATTCGCGCGCAGGGCGGCGGTCATCCCGCGCAGCTCGTGCGGACTCCAACTGTCGAACGCGCGAGCCCACTCGATGTGGCCGCCGAGCATCTGCGCGGCCAGGACCAGCGCTGCCGCGACGCCATTGGTCAGCCCCCACTTGTCGAAACCCGTTGCCACCCGGATCTTTTCGTAGCCCGGGAGTAGTGGTCCGACGTACGGCAACTCGTCGATGGGCGAATAGTCCTGGGCCGACCAGAAGTGCGTCGGGTGGGCACCCGGGTAGTGCAGTTCCGCCCACTTGGCGAGCTCGGCCACGTCGTGCGCTGGCGCGTGGGCACGGCCCACCGGATGGCCGGCGCCACCGACGATGAGCTTCTCACCGCTCGCGGATGGCGCGTAACGCACCGACCGGGTGGGCGAATCGACCGAGATGAACATGCCGCCCGTCGCCTCGCGCGTGATGTCGAATGCCACACAGTAGGAGCGTTTCGCCGTCAGCCGCGCGAAGAAGCCGCCGCGGTCCAGGATCGGCGTTCCGGTCGCCAGGATGCACCGATGCGCCGTGACCGACATGTTGGAGCCGGCGGTGTCGACCGTCGGATGTGTGGCCTGCAATGCCACGCGCACCAAGCCGTCGTCGGCCACCGACAGCGCGCGGACGCCCTGTAACAGTGTGCCGCCGTGGCTCTCGAGTTCCACCGCCAGACTGTTCAGCAGGGGCATCGGGTCGAGCTGCGCCTGTTCGGGTAGCCGCACGCCGCCATGGAACGGGAACGGCACATCGGCGGAGTCGACCCACTGCGCTTGCGTCAATCCCGCTTCCTGGCAGGCGCTGAACGTGTCGCGCGCCGTGGCGACGCCGGAGAACGTCTGGGCGTAGGCGTGGTCGGCTTCGGCCTGCCACGGGATCGCGTGGTTCTCGCAATGCCGCACCAGCCAGTCACGCCCCTCGGCGTTGCCGCGGACATAGTCGCGCAGCACATCCGCGTTGTGCTTCGCGGCGATGCGCGCCAGCTTGCTGCCCTGCAAGACGCTCAATTTGCCTGTGGTGTTGCCGGTCGTGCCGGCACCCACATGCCGTGCCTCGACAACCGTGACGTTCTTGCCCGCCCGGGCCAGGAGCACGGCAGTGGTCAGCCCGGTGATGCCGGCGCCGATCACGACCACGTCGGCGGGCGACGCCATGTCGGTCGACTCCGGCGCCGGCGCCGGGGGCGAGGACGGCGACATCTCACGGTCGGCCAACCACAACGAGGTCAGGTGGCAACCTTCTGGAGGTCCGGTCACCGCCATGCCTAGCCGGCCATGAATTCGGCGTAGGCGGAGGCCATTTCGGGTGACAGCACCGTCACGTTGCACCGCTGCTGAGTGTCACCGATCGGCGCCAGAATTCCGCGCAAATCCTGATACTGCTGGGGGTGGGCCGTGAAGTAGGCCCGGAGGTTGGCCGATGCCACCGGCCGCGGCTGCGAATAGGACGCCACCACAACCTGATTGGCATCGGGATGCGCTGTCAGGTAGTTGCTGGCCGCACCGGTGGCCGAACTGACGGTGTTCGCAACAGATTCCGGGCTGCAGTCGGTTTCTGCAATGGCGTTCGCGGGGGTGATCAGGCTCAGGCAGGCCGGTACGGCGGCCAGTACCGGGATCAGACCCGCGAGTCGAGTTGAAAGCCTCATAACATGTCCTCCTCGGTGTTTCGTTGCCGACTGGACGCAGCTCAGCCGATACGGCTGGACGGCATCCGCCAGGCGTCGGTCGTCATATACCCGCGGTGGCGAATCTGAACCCATCGGCTTTTGCTGTCTCTCATCCACAGTGCGTGTTTCAACGCACCGGAGCGGGTATTCAGCCACCGTCGGTCGGATCCGATCGCGACGCCCCGCCGGAGTGGCTCAGACATCGCCGTCGCTCTCTCCGGTCCACAGATCCGGGCGCCCGGTCGCTCCGTACTGGCACCGCCGGGACGGTTCAGCCGCAAACAGGACCGTCCCGGCCACCATGTGTGGGGACGACGCCGGTCCGGTCAGCCGCGCGGCAGCGTCGCGTGGGGGCGGAACGGCCGGGTCGGGGGTTCGTCGGGCCGCGCCGCGCGCATGCGGGTCGTGGGTTGCTCGGCGATAAACTGTTGGGGCGGACCGAGTTTCGTCGGCCGCCGCTCCGGCCGGGCCGACTCCCGTTCGGTCAGCAGACCACGGGCGATGCGCTCGAGCGCGCTCTGGACATGGATGCGCTCGGGCACGCCCTGGAATTCGTCTGACTGCGTGAGGGTTTCGGTGATCCAACTCGTGATCACGTTGCGGGCCGCACCCACCTCGGCGGAACCGGCCGGCGTCAGCGAGTATTCGGTTCCGGAGTGCGTCGCGAATCCGGTGGCCACCAGGCGATCGAAGGTCGGTTCGAGGACCTGACGTGGCACCCGTCGATCGTCTGCGATGTCGAGCAGATCCGCGGCCCCGGTCACTGAGGCATAGCGGTAGATCAGCATCAGTGCCCACAGTTGCGCCGTCCCCAGGCGGCTGTTCGTGGTGCGGGCCACGGCTTCGAGATCGATGCCGTTGCTGCGCTGCAACAACCGGCCGACGGCGACTTCGATGAGTTTCTCCGGCGACTCGGTGGTCGGCATGCCGAAGCCCTCGCCCATGTCGGTGCTGCCACTGGCGGCAGCGTCACGCAGCGGCACCTGTTTGAGGAACAGCGCCAGGACGAAGCCGACGATCGCGACGGGCGCCGCCAACAGGAACACCTGGCTCAGGGAATCGGCGTAGGCGTTGATGATCGGGGCGGCGGTGTCGTGCGGAAGGCTGTGCAGCACTTTCGGGGACGTCGCCGCGTCGGGTGGCGCGCCGCTCGATCGCATGGCCGACGGGACCCTGTCGCCGAGGAAGTTCGCAAACATCGAGCCGAAAATCGCGGCACCAAAGGAACTTCCGATGGTGCGGAAGAACGTCACACCGGAGGTGGCGACACCCAGGTCGGCGAAGTCGACGGTGTTCTGCACCACGAGAATCAGCACCTGCATGCTGAGCCCGATACCGGTGCCGAGGATCAGCAGGAACAGTGACTGGGTCAGCGTCGAGGTGTCGGCGTCCATCCGTGACAGCAGCACGAACCCCAGCGCCATGATGGCCGTACCGGCGATCGGGAAGATCCGGTATTGCCCTGTGCGGCCCACGATCGCGCCGCTGCCCAGCGAGGTGACGAGCAGACCGGCCACCATGGGCAAGGTCCGCAGCCCGGACGCGGTTGCCGAAACACCGTCGATGAACTGCATGTAGGTCGGCAGGAACGTCAGCGCACCCAGCATCGCAAACCCGACGACGAACGACAGCACACAGCACACCGTGAAGACCGGGTTCGCGAACAGACGGATCGGCAGAATCGGTTCGGGCGCACGGCGTTCCACCATGACGAAGCCTGCGATGGCCACGGCCGAGGCGACGAACAATCCGATGATCGTCGCCGAGCCCCAGGCATACGTGGTGCCGCCCCAGCTGGTCGCCAGCGTCAGGCCGGCAGCGCCGAGGCCGACCAGCACGATGCCCGCGTAGTCGACGACGGGTCGCCCGGCGCGCGCCAGTTCGGGTATGGCAACTGCCGCGATCCCGATGACCACCACCGCCACCGGCACGTTGATCCAGAACGCCCACCGCCACCCCAGATGGTCGGTGAACAGCCCGCCGAGCAACGGGCCGACGACGGTCGTGACACCGAACACCGCGCCCAAAGCGCCTTGGTACTTGCCTCTTTCGCGCAGCGGGATGACCTCACCGATCACCGCGACGGCCGTCACGGTGATGGCGCCACCACCCAGGCCCTGCAGTGCCCGCGACGCGACGAGCATCCCCATCGATCCCGAGAGCCCACACAGGACCGAGCCGGCCAGGAACAGCAGGATCGCGACCTGGAACACCTTCTTGCGGCCGAAGATGTCACCGAGCTTGCCGACCACCGCGGTCACGATCGTCGAGGCGAGCAGGTAACTGGTGACGACCCAGGACTGATGGCCGGCGCCGCCGAGGTCGGCGACGACGGTCGGCAGGGCTGTCGCCACGATGGTCTGGTCGAGCGCGGCCAGCAGCATCCCGAGGACGACGGCCAGGAAGACGAAGTTGCGCTGGCGGATACCGGGAGCTGCGTCCGGCACCTCAGCGGGGTTCTGTGTGGTCATGGCTGTCATGAGCCGGCTGACCTCAGGTCTGGGCCGGACTGCTCGCCAATGCCTCGGTGATGGCCTCGCAGAACGCCGGTAGATCGGAGGGCGAACGGCTGGTGATGAGATTGCCGTCGATACACACTGCTTCATCGACGACGGTGGCCCCGGCGTTACGCAGATCGGTGCGCACACTCGGGTAGCTGGTCACCTTGCGGTCGCGCACGACATCGGCCTCGACGAGGGTCCACGGGCCGTGACAGATGGCGGCGACGGGCTTGCCGGAGCGCACGAAGTCGCCGACGAACGCCACCGCGGTGTCGTCGACCCGCAACTTGTCAGGGTTCACCGTGCCGCCCGGCAGGATCAGCGCGTCGAATGCGTCGACGCGCACCTCACCGACGGTGCGGTCCACCGCGATGCTGCCCGCCGGTTCGAGGTCGTGATTGCGGGCCTGGATTTCACCGGCCTTGATCGACAACACCTCGACGGCGCCGCCGGCCTCCTCCACCGCGGCGCGCGGTTCCTCGAGCTCGACTCTCTCGACCCCGTCGGCGGCCAGGATGGCGATCCGGCGGCCTTGCAGTTCCTTGAGCACGTGGCTGTTCATACCCCCGCAGCCGTCGCCCAAACGTGGCCGGTCACGCCGTCAGCGCAGTTCTGCGATGACCTTCGCGAAGGCCTCCGAATGCTGTTGCTGGACAATGAAGTAGCTCACCCCGTAGCGATCCCGCAGGTCGCGGATCCGGTCGGCCATGTCGGTGGTGCTGCCGCTGAGGGCGCCCGGTGTCGCCAACAACTCGGCGTCGCTGAGGTCGGGCTGGAAGCGCCGGGTCATGGACAGGTTCGGTATCCCGGACCCGTCGGTCGGCACCGCGGTGATGGCCAGGTTCAGCTCCAGCTCATCGAACCGGTCGCCGGCGGCGTTGCGCACGAACGAGATTCGCTCAGCGAGCGGGTCGTGGTCGGGGGACGGCGGGCCGCCGCCGGTCAGCCCGATGATCTGTGCCTGCTGGGCGGCGACCGTCAGCAACTTGTCGCCGGCACCGGCGATCATCACCGGCACCTCGGGCAGGTGGGTGCGCAGATACGAGGTGACGTGCGCGGTGTACTCCACCCGTTTCCCGGCACTGGGGAACGGCAGTTCGGCGGCATCGAACTCTTCCTTGACGTACCCGGCACCGAGGCCCGCCTCGAAACGTCCCTCGGTCAGGTCGCGCATGGCCGCGATGTCGCGGGCCAGCAGCGCGGGCTTGTAGAAGCACGCGTTGAACACGAAGGTGCCCAGGTGCAGCGTGCTGCTCGCCGCGGCGGCGGTCGCCAGCACCGGAAACGGCGCCGGAGCGCCCAGATGGTCGGGCACCAGGAGGACGTCGTAGCCGAGGTCCTCACCGCGGCGCGCCGCCTCCTGGACCGCTGACCGGCTGTCGGTGTGCCGCAGGCCGACGCCGAAACGGAAATCTCTCGTCATGGGTTCGACCTTACGGACGCGCGGGGCGTGCACGCCGGTGCAAACTGCAGGTGTGCGCCCCAGACTGACACTGACCGCGGTCTGCGTGGTGGTGTTCATGCTGCTGCTCGACATGACGATCGTCGCCGCGGCGTTGGCCGACATGCAGGCTGCCCTGCACGCGCCGCTGTCCGGATTGCAGTGGGTGGTCGACGCCTACGCCCTGCCGATGGCCGGATTGCTGCTCACCGCGGCGACGGTGGGGGACCGGCTGGGGCGGCGGCGGTTGTACCTCGGTGGCCTGGTGGTGTTCATGTTCGCGTCGGCCGGGTGCGCGCTCGCCCTCAACATCGATGCGCTCAACGGGCTGCGGGCGGTGCAGGGCGCGGCCGGCGCGGTGCTGCTCGGGGTGTCGTTGCCGATGCTCGCGGCCGCGTTCCCCGATGCGCGGCAACGGGCGGGCGCCATCGCGGCATACGGCGCGGCGATGGGGGCGGGCGGCGCCGTCGGGCCGCTGCTGGGCGGTGCGCTCGTCACCGCGTACGGGTGGCCGTCGATCTTCTTGATCAACCTGCCGGTCGGCGTGGTCGCGCTGTACATCGTCATATTCGCTGTCCCCGAAAGCGTCGTCCCGCGGTCCCGTCCGGTCGACATCTGGGGCACGGTGGTGTTGACGGCGGCACTGTTCGCGGGCGTGTATGTGCTGATCGAGGGCAACCACTTCGGCTGGGGCAGCCCGATCATGTTGGGACTGAGTGCTTTCTGTGTGGTCGCGCTGGCCGCCTTCGGGCTGCGCGAGTCCCGCCTGGCCGAGCCGATGCTCGACGTGCGGCTGCTCGCCGGTCCCGGTTTCGCGGGTGTCTCCCTGGCCGCGTTCGCCGCGACCGGGACGCTGATCGCGTCGACGAACTACCTGGCGTTGTACTTCATGAACACGTTGGGGTTCAGTCCCTTTGGAGCCGGCTTGCGCTCGCTGCCGCTGACGCTGGCCATCGTCCTGGGTGCCCCGATGGCGATGGCCGCGGCGCGGCGGATACCGGTGGCCGCCACCATCCCGGCCGGCGTCGCATTGATTGCCGTGGGTATGTGGATGATGACCGCAGTAAACGCGAACACGACGTGGACGCACTTCGTCTCGGGGTCGGTCGTGGCCGGGTTGGGACTCGGCGGCCTGTCCGCGTTGACGTCGGACGCGGCGCTGCGCTTCGTGCCGGTGGCCGACGCCGGGATGGCGACGGGGACGGTCAGCACGGCGCGGCAGGTCGGGATTCTGGCCGGCGTGGCCGGACTCGGCGCGTTGTTCAGCCGGCACGCGGGCGACCTTGCCACGTCGCGGCTTTCCGCAGTACCGGGACTCGGCGCCGAAGCGCGCCGGCAGCTCAGTGACGGGTTGGCGGCCGGCGCCGGGTTGCGGGCGCTCGAGGTCGTGCCCGACAGGCTGCGCCCCGCGCTCGCGACGCTCGCACGGGAAGCCGGTGCCGCCGGCCTGCAGTCCGCGTTGACCGCCGCCGCGCTCGCCGCCACCACGGCCACGCTGTTCGTGGCGCTGCTCATCCGGACGGGCACCCGGCAAACAATCCGTGCAGAGTCTGTGGATTAGCCGAAGTTGCTACGGCCGCGCCGCAATGCGGATAGTTTCGAATCTTATGTTCGGCGCTGCTGTTCTCATCCCAGCGACCGATTCCGGCCGCTACAGCATCGTCATCTCCGACGACCCCGATGAGATCGAAGCGGCGCAGCGCCTGCGGTACCAGACGTTCGCCGAAGAGCTGGGGGCCGCACTGCCACAAGCGATTCGCGGACCGCGCACCGGCGAGATGATCGACATCGACCGCTTCGATGCCTACAGCGATCACCTGCTGGCCCGGGACGAACAGACCGGGGCGATCGTCGGCTGCTACCGGTTGCTGCCCCCGGACGGCGCGCGGGCGGCCGGCGGCATCTTCACCGACACCAACTTCGAGCTCGGTGCGGGCATCGACGCGTTGCGACCGTCGCTGGTCGAGTTGGGCCGGGCCAGCGTGCATCCCGACCATCGCAGTGGCGCGGTCATGGCGATGCTGTGGGCCGGCATCCTGCGCTACCAGGAACTCACCGGCTACCAGTGGGCGATCGGCAGCCTCTCGGTGCGCATGGCGGACGGCGGTTCGCGTGGTGCGCTGGTGCGCGGCGTTCTCGACCGGGCGTACCGGCAGCACCCGGCGCCGCCGGAGTTTCGCGTGACACCACGAAACCCGGTGCAGGTCAACGGAATACCGCTCGCTGAGCTGCCCGATCCCGGTCGGGTGCGGATTCCGCCGATGGTGGCCGGCAGCCTGCGGATCGGCGGCGTGATCTGTGGGGAACCGTCGTACGACCCGGAATTCGACATGGCCGACTTCGTGGTGCTGATCAATCGGGACATGGTGCACCAGCTCTACCTGGCCCGGCTCACCCGCAACCATGTCCAGACCTGAGAACCCCGACATGCTGGGCGTCGGGTTCGGACCGTCGAATCTGGCGCTGGCCGTGGCCCTCGCCGAGCGTGGCGTGCGCGGCCGATTCGTCGATGCCCAGCAGCGGTTCGGCTGGCACCGCGACATGCTGCTGCCCGGCACCCGGATGCAGATTCCGTTCCTCAAAGACCTGGCGACGCTGCGCAATCCGCGGAGCGCGTTCACGTTCGTCAACTACCTGAGTGATCGGGGCAGGCTCGTCGACTTCATCGGCCGCCATGACGTCTTTCCCAGCCGGCACGAATTCCACGACTACCTGCAGTGGGCCGCGGATCAGTTCGCCGCCGACGTGCGCTACGGCCGCCGCGTGGTCGGCGTGACGGCAGGGGACGCGGGATTCGCGGTGCATCTGGAACCCGACGAGGTCATCTCGGCGCGCACCCTGGTGCTGGGCACGGGCCTGCACCCGGTGCTGCCCCCGGGCACGCGCTCGAGCCTGCGCCAGTGGCACAGCCACCAATTACTCAGTGGGGTGGCTGCTCTCGGTCCGGTGGAGCGTGGCCGGTTCGCCGTGGTGGGCGCGGGGCAGAGCGCCGCCGAGGTGGTTTCCTACCTGCACCGCACCTACCCGCGCGCCGAGGTGCACGCGGTGTTCGGGCGGTACGGGTACAGCCTCGCCGACGACAGTGCCTTCGTGAACCGCATCTTCGATCCCGCCGCGGTCGACGAGTTCTACGGTGCGGACGGCGTGGAACGTCAGCGGCTGCTCGACTACCACCGGTCGGCCAACTACTCGGCCGTCGACGTCGACCTCATCGCGGAACTGTATGAACGCGAGTACAGCGAACGCGTGAGCGGGGACCGCCGGTTGTTCCTGCACCGGGCCTGCACTGTCACCGGCGCCGACGAAGACGGCGCGGAGGTCCGGCTGGGCCTGCACAATCGCATCGACAACACGACCGAGACCGTGCGCTGCGATGCCGTGGTGTACGCGACCGGCTACGCGCCGATGGATGTGCCGGCGTTCCTGGGCGAGCTGGCGTCCTGCTACGAGTTCGATGAGCGGGGCCGTCCCTTGGCGACCCGGGACTACAAGTTGGTGGCCCGGCCGGGCGCGCCCGGGGACATCTACCTCAACGGCGCGACCGTCGAACACAGCCACGGGCTCGGCGCGACGCTGCTGTCGAACGTGGCCGTTCGCAGCGGCGAGATCGCGGCGGCGATCAGCCTGTGACGGTCAGGTAGATCAGCACCACATTGAGGGCCGAGATCAGCACGGCCACAGCCCATCCCAGTGTCGTGACGAGGCGGTGGTTGATGTTCTCGCCCATCACGGCGCGGTTGCTGGTCAGGCGGACCAACGGGATGAGCGCGAACGGAATGCCGAACGACAGCACCACCTGCGAGATGACCAGCGCGCGCGTCGGGTCGAAGCCGACGGCCAGCACGACCAGCGCCGGAATCACCGTGACGGCCCGGCGCAGCAAGAGTGGATACGACCGATTGAGCAGGCCCTGCATGATCATGGCCCCGGCGTACGCACCGACCGATGAGGACGCCAGGCCCGAAGCCAGCAGACCGACCGCGAAGCACAGCGCGACCGCGGGGCCCAGGGCGTTGCCGACGGCGGCGTGCGCACCCGCGATGGTGTCGGTGCCTGCCACCCCCTGCAGATGCGTCGCCGCGACCAGCAGCATCGACAGGTTCACCGCGCCCGCGACCACCATCGCCAGGCCGACGTCGAAGCGGGTGACGCGCAGCATGTGGCGCAGCGGAGCGCCGGTCTCGGGCTTGCCGTGCCGGTCGCGGGCCAGGCCGGAGTGCAGGTAGACCACGTGCGGCATGACCGTCGCACCCAGGATCGCGGTGGCCAGCAGGAGGCTCTCGGGTCCGGCGAAGTGCGGCACGACGCCGCCGAGCACGGCGCCGGGCGCGGGTGGGTCGACGATGAGGCTGGTGAGGAAGCCGATGGTGATGATCATCAGCAGCCCCGCGATGATGCGTTCGAACGCGCGCTGGCTGCCCCGGTTCTGCACCGACAGCAGGCACATCGAGACCACGCCGGTGATCACGCCGCCCGCCAGCATGGGCAGCCCGAACAACAGTTGCAGCGCGATGGCGCCGCCCACCACTTCGGCGAGATCGGTTGCCACGGCGACCATTTCGGCCTGCACCCAGAATGCGAGCCGGGTGGGCGTGCGGCAGTTCTCGGCGACCAGCTCCGGCAGAGACCGGCCGGTCGTCAGGCCCAGCTTGGCGGACAGGTACTGCACCAGGCCGGCCATGATGTTGGCCAGCAGGATGACCCACACCAGCAGGAACCCGAACTTCGCGCCTGCGCTGATGTTGGCCGCGACGTTGCCCGGGTCCACGTAGGCGATGGCAGCGACGAACGCGGGACCCAACAGGGACCAGGTCGGGCGCGACGAGCGCGACGGTGCGCGGGTCTCGGTCAGCATGCACTCACTCTCTATCCGGGTTTGCGAATAGAAAAGTTAGGTTAGCCGAAATCTGGGGATTGTGGAAACCCGGTCAGCCGGCCGTCGAGCGCCCGTCGGGTGGCGGCGGGATGTCGCGGATCTGATGCCGGCTGGTCACGCCCAGCTTCGGAAATGAGCGGTAGAGGTACCCGGAGACGGTGCGCGTCGAGAGTTGAAGCCGGGCCGCGATCTGCGGGTTCGTCAAACCGCGGCCGGCCAGATAGACAACCTGATGCTCCTGGGGACTCAACCGTCCGGTGGACGGCGTCGCGGGTGCCGTCGTCGGAACTCCGGAAGCGCGCAGCTCCCGGGCGCAGATTTCCAGCCACGGTCTGGCGCCGAGCGTTTCGAACGTCGCCAGTGCGGCGGAGATGTGCCGGCGCGCTTCTTTGCGTCGTCGACTGCGCCGGAGCCAGCCCGAGTAGCTGAGCCGCAACCGCGCGCGTTCGAAGGGCCACTGCTCACCTGCGGCGTCGGCCAGCGTCCGGGCGAGGGTGTCGCCGGTGTCGCCGGCGCCGAGGAGGGCCGAGGCGTGGTTCACCAACTGGTCGAGGCGCGCGGAGTGCGGTGGTGAGAGGTGGGTCAGTGCCGCGCTGAATCTGCGCCGTGCGTCGTCGACCATGCCCGTGCGCATGGCTGCTTCGGCGTAGTCGACGAGAGCGCGGAAGGAGACGTGCGGGTGCAGCGGTGCGCCGGAATCGCTGAACAACTCGGCCAGATGGCCGTAGGCCCCGAGGTCGTTGCCATCGACGAGATTGATCTGCCCGAGGATGTGGTGTGCCCGCGCCGAGTGCAGGCGGTTGTCGTGGAAATCCAGCACGTCGAGGGCAGCGGTCAGCTGATCTCGCGCGGACGTGGTGTCGCCGCGCCGCGCGGTGACTGTTGCTCTGATCAGGTCCCCGGTGGCGGCGACCAACGGCTGATCGCTGACGGCCCCGAGCGTGCGCAAGTGGCCCGTGATACGAAGCGCCTCGTCCCAGCGCCCGGTGTCGACGCACGACCACGCCAGCATCGCCGTCGTGAGGGCATGCCCCGTCGTCGAATCATGTTGCGTCATCAGGGATTGGGCGGCACGTAGCGTCCGGATGCCGAGCTCTGACTCGTCGGTGACTCCGGCGGCGAGCCCGATCAGGCTCAGATCCAGCACTCCGAATCCGTCGATCGGCCGGGTGCTGAAAGACGCCAACTCGGCGCGTGCGTGCGGGGCGTCGGTCACCGCCCGGACCCACAGCCGTGATGTCGATGCGCTCCTTGTGGCCGCCGGTACCGAGTCATCAAGTCGCTGAAGCGTTTTCGCTGTGTCTTGATAGGTGGCCGGGTCGCCGGACAGGAATGCCGCGGCGGCCGCAACGCGTAGCGGTTCCCAGGCCAGCGCGGGTTCCAGTTGGAGCGCTTCGTCGGCTGCGGCCAGCAGCGTCGCGGCAGCGGCCTGGCCGTCGTTCCACATCGTCGCCATCCCGTGGGCGGTCAGTGCGCGAATCCGGTCATGCGGACTGTGCGTGGTGGCTGACGCCGCATGGGCGCGGTGCCAGGTCTGGCGCTGCGGCAACGCATGCAGTGCATCGGCCAGGAGTCGATGTGCGTCCTGCCGGGCGGCCAGTGGCGCCCCGTAGTAGGCCGCGGAGCGGATGAGCGGGTTGACGGGGCTGATGCGCGCCGCCTCGATCCGCATGATGCCCGCGGTCTCCGCCGGCGCCAGGGCAGCCGGGTCGGCCAGCGCGCCCGGGGGCAGCACGCGCAGATCTGCGGCAGACGCCGCGGCGACGACGACGAGCGCCGCACGCGTGGCCGCGGGCAGATGCGCCAGATGCTGCGCGTAGATGGCTTGCACGTTGATCGGCAGGGGCAGGGGGTCCGGGGCCTGGCCCGCCATGGCCGCCGGGCCGGCGGTCGAACTGGAAAAGTGGATGATCGCCGCGGCATTACCCGCGGATTGCTTCACGATCTGCTCGCGCAGGACTCCGCTCGGCGGTGTGGGTTGCGCCTCCAACAGCCTGAGCGACTCGTCGAGATTCATTGGTCTGAGCGGGATTTCGACGGCGGATCGGCCTGCCAGACCCGTTGCCGCGACGGTGTCGGGCAGGGTCAGCGCCACGGTGACCGGGCGGCCGGCACTGCGTCGGGCGGCGAACAAGAGGACGCTGCGGGATTGGTCATCGAGCCAATGCGCGTCGTCGACAGTGACCAGGACCGGCTGTTGCCGCGGCACCGCGTCCAAGAGTTCGAGCAGCGCCGTGGCCAGTCGCGCGGTGTGGATCTGATCGCCGAACAGCGGTGTGCTGAAAAGGGTCTCGATGATGTCGGCGCGCCCGTAGGGGTTGGCCTCGGCGCCGTTCAACGCCCGCAGTAGCCGGTGCAGGCCGCCCAGCGGAGTGCCGGTCTCTCCGGGTAATCCGGCGATCCCGAGGACGCGATGACCTGACGCGTCTGCTTGTTGCTGGGCAATCGTGAGCAGGGACGTCTTGCCCGAGCCCAAGGCCCCGGAGATGACAATCACCTGCCCGTGCGGTGGTGTGGCGATGGCGTTCCGCAGGACCGTGAGTTCCGCGTCGCGGCCGATCAGCCGCGTCGACGCGGTATTCACACGCACCATGAGACATCCGATCGGTCAGCACGTCTAACGACAGATATTGATAACTTCCATCTACGCCGTAGATAATCTGGCGCGTGGAGTTACGGCAGGTGGAGCACTTCGTGGCGGTCGCCATCGAGCGCAGCTTCACCCGCGCGGCACGCCGCGTCCACGTCGTGCAGTCCGCCGTCTCGACATCGATCGCGAAGCTGGAACGTGAGCTCGGTGTGCAGTTGTTCGATCGCTCCCGTCAGCAGATCGAACTCACGGTCGCCGGTGAACGATTTCTCGCCCAGGCGCACGAACTGTTGCGCGTCGCGGGCTCAGCCGCGGAATCGGTCGCGTCCAGTCGCGGCCGGCTGATGGGCAGCGTCGAATTCGGGTCATTGATCTCCTACGGGCCGATGAATGTCGCCCAGGTGCTCGGAGAGTTCCATCGAGAGCACCCCTTTGTACGACTTCGATTGCAACTCAATCAATCTGGCGCCTCGGCATACCTCTCGGCACTCGTCGACGGCTCGTTGGACCTGGCGCTGGTCTCGGTGCCCAACAGATTTCCGCCACAGCTCGAGATGCGGCTGATGTTCGAGGAACCGATGGTGTTCGTGTGCCGCGACGATCACCCGATGGCAGCCCAGAACGCGGCCGGTCTGCTCGAACTGGCGGGGGAGGACCTGATCGGGTTCCCACCCGACTGGGGCTTCCGGTCCTTGCTGGACAACGCTTTTCTGGCCGCAGGCGTCCAATCGCGTCCCGTCCATGTGATTCCTGCCGGCTTCTCCGTTATCGGTGAACTGGTTCGCCAGGGGCTCGGGACCACCTTCATGCCCGCGTCGGAATGCGCACAGTTCGACGATCTGCGCGCCATCGAATTGCGGCAATCTGTCAGGTGGCAGGTCTATCTGGCGTCGCAGCCCAGGGACCGCCTGACACCGGCCACCGCGGCCCTGGCCGACATGCTGATCCAGGCGGCGCCAGGCTAGCTCATCGGGAGTGTCGGCTTGTGGTCGACGATCGTCGACATCCTCGACCACAAGCCGACATTCGACTGCTACTTGGCGTGCGTGCCCGTGCCCTCCTTGGTGTGCCCGGCGTCGTGGGATGCCTTGGCGGGCTTCGTGGTTCCGGTCTTGGCCGGCTTGGTTTCGGTCTTCGTTCCGCCCGGGGTGCTGCCCTTGGTGCCGGCCTTGGTGTCGCCGCCGTCGGCGCCGGATGAGGAGTCCCCACCTGAGGCGTGGTCAGCGCCCTTGCCTTGTCCCGTGGTGGGCGTCTTGCCGCTGCCGGTACCGGTGCCGGTGCCGGTGGCTACGGTGCCGCTGCTGCCGGACGTGCTGCCGCTGGTGTCCGCGGGCTTGGCCGCGCCGCTGGTGTCGGTCGCGGTGTCCTTGCCGCCATCCGCGCCGGTACCCGTCGACGAATCCGGTTTTGTCACAGCCGGTTTCGTGGCGGTATCCGCCGAGCTCGTCGGATCCGTCTTCGGGGTATCCGTCTTCGTGGTGTCGGTCTTCGTCGTGGGCCGGTCAGCCGGCTGTGCGGTCTCCGTTGCTGCCTTGGCGGGCAACGCCTTCACGGTGGTCGCTGCCGGCAGGGCGATCGTCGTCGCATCGGTGGCCGGCACAGCGTTGGCCGCCGCCGTCTTGGTCGTCGTGATCGGCGGCGGCTTGAGCGCACCCGCAACCAGCTTCTGCAGCAGCTGCAGCGCGGCCACCGGACCGGGCAGATTGACGGTGAAGCCCAGTGGTCCGTCACCGATGTTGATGCCGAACGAGGTCAGCAGCCCGCCTGCGTACAGCGGCACGCCGGGGAGCCCGGTATCGATCACGGTCGACAGGTCCGGGCCGTAGCCGCCGTTGAGGACACCGTTGAGGACGGTGGCGGGAATCGAGATGAGCGAGGTGGCGACCTTGCCGAGATCGCCGGTGCGCGTGGCGTCGATGACGTCCTGCACGGCGGCGCCCAGCGCGGCAGGCGCCTGGATCAGCGGGCCGAGGAGGCCGCCGACGATGACGAGGGCGTTCGACGGTTGCAGCCCGCCGAAGCCCTGGTTCAGGGTGTTGAGGACGTTGACCGCGTTCTGCAGTGGGTTGGCGGCGATGACGCCCAGCGGGCCGAGCTTGTCGATCGCGCTGACGAGGCCCTGCAGCGGGTAGGCGATGGAGTTGAGCGCCGGCGCCAGCAGATTGGTCAGCGGGATCAGCGCGTTCAACCCGACCAGGAGCAGCTGATTCGTCGCATCCTCGACGTTGCCCTTCGTCAGATCGTTGACGGCGGCCGCCAACAGCGGTGGCACGGCCGTCGTCAGATTGGTCCCGATCTGGCCGAGGGTGCTGCCCAGCGCGTTCAACAGCGGCGGCGCCGGTGCGAACGGCACGGCCGGCTGCGGAGTCGGGTCGACCTTGACCGAACCCGGCGACGACACCAGCTTCAGCAGGTCCTGCAGCGCGGCGAGTTGGTTGTTGAGGGCCGCGGTCAGGATCGGCGTCGGCCCGTTGGTCTGTGCCGTGCTCACGATGGTCTGCAGGCTGGCGACGGTGTTGTTGAACGCCTGCGCGTACGCCTCGAAGGGGTTGATGGTGGCGGTCAGACGTACCGCGGTGCGCTCGATCTGAGCTTCCATGTGGTGAATCTGGGTACTGACGGTCGGCGCCATGACCGGGGCGACGGCGATAGCCGCGGCCCCGGCCAGGGACACGCCGACGGAAGCGAACGGTCGAGCGGCGGTGTGCATGGCGGGCCCTTTCAAAGGCTCAGAATCGGACATTCGGCGAACTGACTTTCGCGTAAGTTCGCCCTGATTCTGGCTTCGAGAGGTGGGTCGCCCGCTAGCGACGAATGACTCTATTTTCGACGGCGTCAGACGCGCCGGTACAGCCCTTTCCCGGTGATGAGCGGCAGATCCAGCGTCGTGCGGATGCCCGGCTCGGCGGCCACGACCGCCGGGATCGCGTTCACGACGCGGGCAGCGGTGGCAACGAGTCCGGCGTGATTGTGGTCGCCCTTGCCGCTGCTCAGGCACAGGTCCAGGGCGTACGACGGCTCGCCGGTCACCTCGACGCGGTACGAGCCGCCCTCCTGCGCGGGTTGGGGCCAGTCGGGGCAGAGATCGTCACGGAGGCGGGTGATGTGCTCGAGGACGACGGCCGGGTGGCCGTCCTTCATGCCGCGCACCTCGAACCGCATGGCTGCCGTCGTGCCCGCCGGGATGTGGCCCGACGCGATGTCGAAGTCCTCGGGCGCGGGCACCCGGGTGTGCGTCTCGGTCACCTCGTCGAGTTCGATGCCGAGACCCGCGGCCAACTGCCGCACGACCGAACCCCACGCCAGGCTCAGCACGCCGGGCTGCAGCAGCATCGGTAACTCATCGATGGGCTTGCCGAAGCCCATCACGTCGAACATCACCGTCGCGCTGTCGTAGGTGGCGTAGTCGACGATCTCCATGCACCGGACCTGCTCGACGCTCTGACAGGTGCCCATGAGGGCAAGGGGGAGAAGGTCATTGGCGAAGCCCGGGTCGATGCCGTTCACAAACAGCGACGAACCGCCTTGTTGTGCGGCGTCTTCGAGCGGCGCGATCAGTTCGGCGGGCAGCACCTGCCACGGATACTGCAGGAACACCGCCGCACTGGCGACGACGTTGATCCCGGCGGCCAGGATGCGGCGGTAGTCCTCCAGCGCCTCGGGCAGCCGGTTGTCTGCCATCGCCGTGTAGACGACGCAGTCGGGCTTGCTCGCCAAGATGGCGTCGAGGTCGTCGGTGGCCGTGACGCCGGTCGAAATATCAAGTCCGGCAAGCTCTCCGGCGTCTTTGCCGGCCTTGGCGGCAGAGGACACCCAGACGCCGGTCAGTTCGTAGGCGGGGTCATTGATGAGCTGAGTCAGGGCATGGCGGCCGACGTTGCCAGTGCCGACTGCGGCGACTTTGATGGGCATGCAGACGTTCCTCACAGGTCCGGGATGGGGAGATCAAGGTTGGGAAACGTGAGGCCGCCGTCGACCTCCAGCACCTTGCCGGTGACGTAGGCACCGGCCGGGGAGGCCAGGTACAGCGCGGCGGCCGCGATGTCCTCCGGGTCGCCGAGGCGGCGCATCGGGGTGGCCTTCTCCATGGGGTCGCGTAACGCCTCGTTGGAGGCGACGATGTCCAGCGCGGAGGTCAGGATCGAACCGGGCGCGATGCCGTTGACCCGGATCTTCGGGCACAGGTCCATGGCGGCGAGCTTGGTGTAGTGCGCGAGTGCCGCTTTGGCCGTGCCGTATGCGGCGAATCCGCGGCCCGCCAGCCGGCCGACGGCCGAGGTGATGTTGATGACGCTGCCACCGCCGGCGTGCTCCAGCATCAGCGGGACCGCCGCCTGTGTCAGTGCGTGCGCGGTGGCGACGTTGAAGGTGAAGGCGTCTTTGAGATCCTGCGGCGAGGTGTACATCAGCGGCCCGGGCATGGTGCCGCCGACGTTGTTGACGACGACATCTAGTCGGCCGAACGCCTCGACCGCCGCGGCGGCGAGCTTGGCGGTCTCGTCCGGGTGGGCGAGGTCGGCGGCGATGACGTGCGCCTTGCGGCCGGCGGCCTCGACCTGCGCGGCGACCTCGTGCAACTGAGACTCGGTCCGCGCGGCAATCAGCACGTCAGCACCGGCTTCGGCGAATGCGACGGCAATGGCCGCGCCGAGGCCGCGGCCCGCGCCGGTCACCACCGCTACCTGGTCGTCGAGCCGGAATCTGTCCAGAATCACGTGTGCCTCACTCGCGTCGTCGTGGTCGTTGTTAGGCACGCTAGCAAGTTTGGGACGCCGCGGGAACGAATTTCTAGAACACGTTTCAATTGCTGCGAATGCGTTGACCGCTCCGGCTGATACGTACACGTGGGGTGCTATGGCGAGCGTGCAGGTTTGGACCGGATCGGCGGGCGAAACCAGACAAAAGCGACACGTTCGTCGTAGGACGCGCGGGCGGCCCCGGTGAGAGACCGCCGACCGCTCAGGACCGCGACTTCGCGCTGGACTTGGCGCCGGACTTCGAGCCGGCCTTGGCGGTGGACTTCCGCGACTTCACGCTGGCCTCCAGCTTGGCCAGCAGATCGGAGACGTCCTCGGTCGCGTCCAGCTCGGTCGCCGCTTCCTCGGTGGTGAACGCCTCGCCGCCCGCGATCTTGGCTTCGATGAGCTCTTCCATCTGCTCGCGGTAGGTGTCGTGGAACTGCTCGGGCTGGAAGTCCTCGGTCATCGAGTCCACCACCTGGCCGGCCATCGTCAGCTCGGCCTTCTTGATCTCGACTTCCTTGTCCAGCACCGGGAAATCCGGATCGCGAATCTCGTCGGGCCACAGCAGCGTGTGCACGATCATCACGTTGCGCTTGCCGAAATCCTTGACGCGCAACGCCGCCAGCCGCGTCTTGTTACGCAGCGAGAAATGCACGATGGCCACGCGGTCGGTCTGCGCCAACGTCTGGGCCAGCAGCACGTACGACTTCGAGGACTTCGAGTCCGGCTCGAGGAAATAACTGCGGTCGTACATGAGCGGATCGATCTGCTCGGCCGGGACGAACTCGACGACCTCGATCTCGCGGCTGCGCTCTTCCGGCAGCGTGGCGATGTCCTCGTCGGTGATGATGACGGTCTGGCCGTCCTCCGATTCGAAAGACTTGGCGATATCCCGAAACTCGACGACCTCGCCGCAGACCTCGCACACCCGCTTGTATCGGATGCGGCCGTTGTCCTTGGCGTGCACCTGATGAAACTTGATGTCGTGATCCTCAGTGGCGCTGTACACCTTCACCGGCACATTGACCAGACCGAAGGCGACTGACCCCTTCCAGATGGACCGCATACCCCAGTATGGCCCATGATCGCGCCGTGGCTTGGATACTTGAGGTGTGGAGCAATTCGGACGGGTGCGGCTGACCAACCCCGACAAGGTGCTCTATCCGGCGACCGGCACCACCAAGGCCGACGTTTTCGACTATTACCTCGCCGTCGCCGGCGCGATGTTGCCGCACATCGCGGGCCGTCCCGTCACCCGTAAACGGTGGCCCAATGGTGTTGCGCAGCAGCCGTTCTTCGAGAAGCAGCTGGCGTCGTCGGCGCCGGAGTGGCTGGAGCGCGGCGCCATCACGCATCGCAGCGGAACCACCGTCTATCCGATCATCGACACGCCCGAGGGGCTGGCCTGGATCGCCCAACAGGCGTCGTTGGAAGTGCATGTGCCGCAATGGCGCTTTGTCGGTGGGGGCGGCGGGCCGGGCGAGGCCCCGGCGCCCGGGCCCGCGACACGCATCGTGTTCGACCTGGATCCGGGCGAGGGTGTCACGATGGCGCAGTTGTGCGAGGTGGCGCGTGCCGTCCGCGAACTCGTCGCCGGCATGGATCTGGAGGCCCATCCGGTGACCAGCGGCAGTAAGGGTTTACACCTGTATGTGCCGCTGGCCTCGCCCGTCAGCTCCCGCGGTGCGTCGGCTGTCGCCAAACGTGTTGCCCAGCAACTCGAATCGTCGATGGGTGGGCTGGTCACCGCGACCATGACCCGCAGTCTGCGGGCCGGCAAGGTGTTTCTGGACTGGAGCCAGAACTCCGCGGCCAAGACGACGGTGGCACCGTACTCGTTGCGCGGCCGCGACGAGCCGACGGTGGCGGCGCCGCGTACCTGGGAGGAACTCGACGATCCCGAGTTGCGCCAGCTGCGGTTCGACGAGGTGCTGGCCCGCCTGGCCGACGACGGCGATCTGCTCGCGGACATGGACGGCGACGCGCCGGTGGCCGACCGGCTCACCACCTACCGCAGCATGCGGGACCCCGGTCGCACGCCGGAGCCGGTGCCCGCGGCCCCGCCCGCATCGGGTCTCAACAACCGCTTCGTCATCCAAGAACACCACGCCCGCCGGCTGCACTACGACTTCCGGCTCGAACGCGACGGCGTGCTGGTCAGTTGGGCTGTCCCGAAGAACCTTCCGGACACCTCGACCGTCAACCACCTGGCGGTGCACACCGAAGACCACCCGCTGGAGTACGCCACCTTCGAAGGCGACATCCCCAAGGGCGAATACGGCGGCGGGCACGTCACGATCTGGGATTCGGGCACCTACGACACCGAAAAGTTCCGGGACCCAGGCGAAAACGGCGAGGTCATCGTCAACCTCCACGGCAGCCGGGTCTCCGGGCGCTACGTGCTGATCCAGACCGAAGGTAAGAACTGGCTGGTGCGCCGGATGAAAGAGCAACGGCTGCAACCCATGCTGGCCACGCACGGCTCGGTGGGCCGGCTGTCTCCGGACCACTGGGCCTTCGAAGGAAAGTGGGACGGCTACCGGCTCCTGGTCGACGCCGACCACGGCCGAATTCGGCTGACCGCTCGCAGCGGCCGTGACGTCACGGGAGAATTCCCGCAACTGCAGTCGTTGGCAGCCGATCTCGCCGACCACCACGTGATCCTCGACGGCGAGGTGGTGGCGTTGCAGGACGGTGTGCCGAGCTTCCAGGCCATGCAGAACCGCGGATCCGGCAGCCACATCGAATTCTGGTGTTTCGACATCCTGTCCCTCGACGGACGCGACCTGACCCGCGCGAAGTACCGGGATCGGCGAAAGTTGTTGGAGACCTTGGCCTCTGACGGTGCGCTGACGGTACCGCCACTGCTGCCGGCGGAAGACCCCCTGAAGTTCGCCGATGAGCGCGGCTATGAAGGGGTGGTCGCGAAGAAATGGGATTCGGGGTACCGGCCGGGGCGGTCGGAGGCCTGGGTGAAGGACAAGTTCTGGCGCACACAGGAAGTGGTGATCGGCGGCTGGCGGGCCGGGGAGGGCGGCCGCACCAGCGGTATCGGGGCGCTGCTGGTCGGGGTTCCCGAAGGCGACGGCCTGCAGTTCGCCGGCCGCGTCGGTACCGGGTTCACCGACAAGATGCTGGCTGATCTGAAGGCGATACTCAAGCCGCTCGAGACGCGCGAATCACCTTTTACCGCACCGCTTTCCACCCTGGATGCCAAAGGCGTGACCTACGTGCGGCCCGAACTGGTGGGCGAGGTGCGCTACAGCGAGCGCACCACGGACAACCGCTTGCGCCAGCCCAGCTGGCGTGGCCTCCGCCCCGACAAGACGCCCGCAGAGGTCACCTGGGAGTGATTTGTGCACGATTTTCCGCGGCAGGCGCGGATTTTCGTGCACAAATCACGGCAGGCAGAGTGCGGCGGCGACGGCCTCTTCCAGCCCGCGCGTCGCCAGCTGATCGGCCAACTCGTTGTCGGTGATGCCGGAGTGCCCCTTGACCCAGAACCACTCGACCTGGTGCCGGGCGCAGGCCGCCTGCAGCCGCTGCCACAGGTCGACGTTCTTCACGGGCTGCTTCGACGCCGTCATCCAGCCGTTGCGCTCCCAGCCGTACACCCACTTGGTGATGCCGTTGCGGACGTAGGTGCTGTCGGTGTGCAGGTGCACCACGACAGGCCGCGTCAACGCCTCGAGCGCCATGATCGGCGCCATCAGCTCCATGCGGTTGTTGCTGGTTTCACCGGCCTCGCCGCCGAACATTTCGCGCACGTGATGGCGCATGCGCAGCACCGCACCCCAGCCGCCGGGGCCGGGGTTGGGGCGGCAGCCGCCGTCGGTGTGGATGACCACGACGTCGTCGGTAGCGGAGTCGCTCATCGGCTGAGAATAGGTGCCGAGATCATCGCCGTGCGGACCGACATCCCGAATTCGTGATGCCGCAGCGTGGTGATCCGGCGTCCGGGTTGCACCGCCGGTTTGACGGGCGCGGTGCGGTCAGCGAAGAAGGCGGCGGTGGCATCGATGTCGTCGACGACGTAGGTCAGGCCCCACAACGTGGACGGGCCGTCGCCCGTGGCGCCGGGCGACCCGACGACCTCGAGGATCACCTCGCCCAGCCGGAAGAAGATCTGCCGCATCGGCCGGCCGCCCAGTTCGCCGTCCCGTTCGCGGCGCGGATGGACGTCGACGGCCGCCAGCGCCGCGACGGTCCGTTTCAAGTCGGGTGACAGCAGCACGACGTGGTCGACCGATACCGCGCCGTTGGGGTGCTCGGCGGGCGTCGGCGGCGGCGCGTCCGATCGCGTGGTGGGGATGCCGTCGAGCGGCTGGTCGGACGGCACGCCGCGCAGTGCCCATCCGACGATGCCCGTGCCACGCTCGCGTCCGACCAACCGCATACGGACGCCGCCGACCCGGCATACGCCGTCCGGCTCGACGGTGAAGCCGGCCGCGGTCCACGCGTCGGCGGGGTCGGCGACCTCGAATTCATCGACGCTGACGGTCATTGCCCGGCCTCGTCGACCGTCACCCGGAGTCGTGGCGGTTTCGTATCCGGCGCCACCCGTGCCCACACCGCGTCGACCATGGGCGCCAACAGTAGTTCGCCCATCTGCCGGGCGAGCACGGCGACGACCTGGGTGTTCTCGCGGCGCGTGGTCGAGGCGCGACCGGTCTTGCGGGCCGCCCGGACCTCGCGTTGCGTGAGGTCGACGATGACGTCGACCAGGTGGCTGTCGGCGACGTTCGGTTGCAGCAGGGCCCGGCGCACGTAGTCGACCACCGCCGGATTGGCCCGCAGCATGTCGCGGACGGCGGCGTCGCGCACGGCGGTGGAGGCGTCTTCGGGCACCTCGGCAAGCGCACCCGCGAAGTAGTCGACCACCAGCTGGTCCACCGCGTTCCGCAGGCCGGCCTTGGTCTTGAAGTGGTGCTGCACCAGCCCGACCGCGACGCCTGCCTCCGCGGCGATGGCGCGCAACGAGATTCGGTCTTCGCCGTGTTTGGCGTACAGGTCCAGCGCGGTGTTGCGGATGCGCGCTTTGGCTGTCAGGTCGTCGACAGTTGCCCTCGGATCAACCATCAGACCTCCCATCGGCAACCGGATCAATGTACTGTACACATGAACAGGGGCCTATACAGTTGTATAGCGCGCAGAATTTAGCGAGGTGGACCAATGTCAGAGCTCTTCCCGAAGTACCGGGCCAGCTGGGAGACCGATCAGCACCGCGAGCTGCGTCAGCACGCGGCGGCGTTCCTGGCCAAGGAGGCCACGCCCAACCAGGAGCGGTGGGCCAAGAACCACCAGGTCGACCGCGAGTTCTGGAACAAGCTCGGCGACGCCGGCCTGCTCGGCCTGGACCTGCCCGAGGAGTACGGCGGCGCGGGCGGTGACTTCGGCTTCTCGGCCGTGGTGGCCGAAGAGTTTGCGCTGGCTCATGATTCGGCCTCGGGCTGGTCGGTGCACTCGCCGATCGTGGCGCACTACATCGACACCTACGGCAACGCGGAGCAGAAGGCCCGTTGGATGCCGAAGATCATCAGCGGCGAGACGGTGCTGGCCATCGCGATGACCGAGCCGGGCACTGGTTCGGACCTGCAGGCCGTCCGCACCACCGCCATCCGCGATGGCGACCACTACGTCATCAACGGCTCAAAGACCTTCATCTCCAACGGATCTCTGTGCGACATGGTGGTGATCGTCGCCAAGACCGATCCCACGCAGGGCGCGGCCGGGGTGTCGCTGATCGTCGCCGAGGTCAACGACCTGCCGGGCTTCGAGCGCGGCCGGGTGCTGGAGAAGGTCGGTCAGCACGGCCAGGACACCCGCGAGCTGTTCTTCAGCGACATGCGCGTGCCGGTCACCAACCTGCTCGGTGAGCAGGAAGGTCTGGGCTTCTACCAGCTGATGTCGCAGCTGGCCCGCGAACGGCTCGTCATCGGATCGATCTGCGCCGGCATGGCCGAGGCCGCGGTGCTGGAGGCCATCAAGTACACCAAGCAGCGCGAGGCCTTCGGCAAACCGCTGATCAACTTCCAGCACAACCGATTCCAGCTCGCCGAGCTCAAGGCCGAGGTGCTGTCCATCAAGACCACGGTGGACTACTGCGTGCAGTCGCTGATCGACGGCGACAACGATCCGGCGATCGCCTCCATGGGAAAGCTGATCGCCGCGGACCGGGCCGTGGCCGTCGTCGACCGCTGTGTGCAGTTCTTCGGCGGGTACGGCTACATGATGGAGTACCCGATCGGCCGGGCCTACGCCGCGGCGCGCGTGAACAAGATCTACGGCGGCACAAGCGAAATCATGAAGGAGATCATCAGCCGCACGCTGTGATCCAGCTGCTGGAGTGTGCACAGATGTCCCTGACGCCCTGACGTGTCGGGGACATCTGTGTCTCCTCGCCAAAGGCGCCGTTCGGTGGCATCCTGAGGCCATGAGCTCAGGCGATTACACCGACGAGGATGACGATCAGCTGACGCAGGAGGACATGCTGATCGACCGCGGCGTCGACGACCTGCTGGACGAGGGCTACGTGCCGCCCGACAAATGGCGTGAGCCCCGGGACCAAGAGACCCTCGACGAGCTGCTCGCCGAGGAAGAGCCGGACCCGGCGCTGCAGCTTGACGAGGGTGACGATCCCGACGAGCAGTGGGGCGAAGACGAGGTCGGTGACCAGCGGTCCGGCCGGCTCGTGGCCGGCGAGCAGGACGGTGAGCTGCTTGCCGGGGACGTCGGCATCGACGGGAGCGCGGCCTCCGCCGAGGAGGCCGCGGTCCACGTCATCGACGAGTAGTCGCGCTCAGACCTTGGCGATGACGTTCTCGGCGAACATCTCCAGGTGCTTGATCTTCTCGTCGAGCGGCTGGGTGTCCTCGCCCATGATGTAGGGCACGCGGAAGCCGACGATGACGTCGGTGACGCCCTTGTCCTCGAGGCGCTTCACGCCGTCGACGGTGAAGCCGTCGATCGAGATGACGTGAATCTGGAACTCGTCGCACAGCCCGATGCGCTCTTCGGATTCGCGGTACTGCGCGAGCTTCTTGAGCAGCGGGTCGAGCTCAGCCGGGTCGCCGCCGCCGTGCATCCAGCCGTCGTTGCGGGCGGCGCGCTTGAGTGCGGCGTCGGCGTGGCCACCGACCAGGATCGGCACCGGCTTGGTCGGCGCCGGCGTCATCTTGGTCTTGGGGATGTCGTAAAACTCGCCGTGGTACTCGAAGTAGTCGCCCTGCGTCAGGCCGCGGATGACGTCGATGCACTCGTCCATGCGCTTGCCGCGGCGGGCGAACGGCACACCCATGACCTCGTAGTCCTCCGGCCACGGGCTGGTGCCCACGCCCAGGCCCAGGCGGTTGTCGAACATCGCGGCCAGCGAGCCGGCCTGCTTGGCCACCAACGCCGGCGGCCGGATGGGCAGCTTCAGCACGAAGATGTTGAAGTGCAGCTTGGTGGTGACGGCCGACAGCGCGCCGATCAGGGCGAACGACTCGATGAACGACTTGCCGTCGAGGAACTCGCGGCTGCCGTCGGCGGTGTACGGGTAGGTCGAGTCGGACTCGAAGGGGTACGCGATGCTGTCCGGGATGGTCATCGCGTGGTAGCCGGCCTCGTCCGCCGCCTTGGCCAGCGGGATGTAGTAGGACGGGTCGGTCATCGCTTCGGCGTAGGTGAACCTCATGAAGCGATACTAGAACGTGTTCTAGTTTCATGGGCCGGGTACGGCCCATTCAGTGGTCGTCAGTTCAGCGGGAACGGCGGCAACCCGGTGCCGCTGATTGCGTAGCCGCCCTGCTGGCTGCGCTCGGTGACGCGTGCCGTTGCAGTGCGCTCGCCCACGGCCACGGTGACGGCAGTGCGCGGCAGCTCGTCGAGCGTCTCGAAAACCGTTCCCCGCCAGTGGTACTGGCCGTCGATCGGATCGAGGTGCCCGGCCAGCCGGACCCGGACGTCGCGGCCGTCGATCGTGGCGGGTCCGTCGTACAGGTCTTCGGCCTCCGCAATTTCCGCCCGCGCGGCCGGCGCCACGGGACCGCCGGGCAGGAATCCGCTCCGCCGCCACAACCGCCGCGCGATGGGGCCGAGGAGTCCAACTTCCTCCAGGAATGACGCCAGCGGCGCGAAGCCGGCGATCTGTGTCTCGATCCGGTGCGGCGACGTCCGCGCCATGCGGCGCGCGGCCCGCGCGTCCAGCCCCACGCGGCGGTACTGCACCTTGTTGGTGAACAGGAACCGGAAGAACAGGCCGCCCACGCCGTTGAGGTTACCGATCCAGAAGCGCTTGGCCCACGACATCTCCGGCGCCCGCTTGCGCAGGCCGTCGCGGGCGAACTGGATGTGCCGGGCCTCCTCGGTGACGTGAATTCGCATGAGCCGCTGCACCATCGGCTGCAGCTCGGGATCGTCCATCATCTGCCGCTGCAGTGAATCGAAAATCTCCTCGCCGATCAGCGCCGCCACCCACAGCACCGAGCCCTGGAACGCGAACGGCAGCATGTTGATGATGGTGCGCTGGTACCACTTGGGGCGTACCGGGTCGGCGCCCACCTTCTCGATGGCCTTGCCGAACATCACCATGTGGCGGGTCTCGTCGCCGAGTTCGGTCAGCTCGTAGTGGGTGGCACTCGCCGTCGGGTCCTGATGCATCGCCTTGCGCAGCAGGGCCTGGTTGAGGATGTTCTCGAACCAGATGCCCGCCGACAGGGTGTTCACCAGTTCCTGGCGTGACAGCTCGATCTGCTCGGCCCGGCTCATCGACTCCCAGAGCGGGGTGCCGTACAGCGACACCACTTTCGGCGGCAGGAAGTACTTGTCCGGGTCGATCGGCGCGTCCCAGTCGATGTCGACGATCGGCGCGTAAGACTTGCGTACCGAGCCTTTGAGCAGGCGTTCGGCGAATTCCGCGCGCGTCGTCTGGCCTTTGACCGAAGCTGTCATCGTTGACATCCCTTCGAAAGTGTCCGTAATCCGAAGCTACGTCCGATACCAGAGGTAGTCAATACCTGCGGTACTGGATAAAACTGCGGCCGCCGCAGGCCGCTAGCCTTCGCGGATGCGCACAATCCACGTCATCGGTATCGGCGCCGGCGACCCGGACTACGTCACCGCCCAAGCCATCGCGGCGCTCAATGACACGCAGGTGTTCTTCGCGATGGACAAAGGCGACGCCAAGGACGATCTCGTCGCGCTGCGCCGGCTGATCTGCGAGCGCTTCATCGAAGACCCCGGCTACCGGTTCGTGGCACTGCCCGATCCCAAGCGGGCCAAAGATCGCGAGTACCACGAGGCCGTCGCCGAATGGCATGCCGCGCGGGCCCGGCTGTGGGCGCAGGCCATCGAGACCGAACTGAGGCCCGACGGCGTCGGCGCTTTTCTGGCGTGGGGCGACCCGTCGCTCTACGACAGCACGCTGCGCATCTTGGACCGCGTCGCCGAACACGTCGAGTTCGAGTTCGACGTCATCCCCGGCATCACCGCCATCCAGGCGCTCACGGCCCGACATCGCATCCCGCTCAACGACATTGGCGAGCCGGTGCTCATCACGACGGGTCGTCAGCTGCGTGAGCACGGCCTGGCCGGCGCCGCGGTCGTGATGCTCGACGGCGAGTGCTCGTTCCTGGAATGCCCACCGCAGACGCGGATTTGGTGGGGTGCCTACCTCGGGACCCCGGACGAGATGCTGATGGCCGGGACCGTCGGCGAGGTCGGGGAACGCATCGCGCGGGAGCGGGCCGACGCCCGGGCGCGGCACGGCTGGATCATGGACACCTACCTGCTGCGGGCAGAATCGACAGCATGAAATCGCTGCTGGTTCGTGCTGGGTTGACCGGCCTGGCGTTGTGGTTGGTCACGCGCATGGTGTCGGGGATCTACTTCGTCTTCCCCGTGGGCGCCGGCCAACTCGAGCGGGTCGGCATCATCCTGGTGGTGGCGTTCGTCTTCGGGTTGGTCAACGCCATCATCAAGCCGATCGTGCAGCTGTTCGCGATCCCGCTCTACATCCTCACGCTCGGCCTCATCCACATCGTCATCAACGCCTGGATGCTGTGGATCACCTCGTGGATCACCGAGAACACCACCCACTGGGGCCTGGGGATCGACCAGTTCTGGTTCACGGCGATCTGGGCGGCGATCCTGCTGTCGATCGTCGGCTGGGCGCTGGGTCTGGTGCAGCGCGCCATCGAGAGCTAGGGATTTGTGCACGTTTTTCCGCGCCGACCGCGGAAAAACGTGCACAAATCCCTACGTCAGGGACGCCCGGATCGCGTGTAACTCGTTGGCGCCGAACGCCGGTGGCTCGGTGATCTCGGCTGCCGGCCGTCCGGTGCGCACCGCGTCGGCCAGATCGCCGAGCGTCGCGGTCAGTCGCTGGGCGTCGGCGGGGGTGAACGGTGCTTCGGACTGCTCCGTGGCCCATGCGGTGGCGAGTGTGCGGTAGGCCAGTTGCTCGGTTGCGACGATGATCGGCCAAAGTCGTTCTGCCGCAACCCGACTGCGGCTCGATCCGCCGATGGCGGTGTCGTACACCGGAAGCATGGCCATCGCCCGTACCTGCAGATCGCGACGGTCGTTGCGGGCCTGATCGGTGGTCACCTGACCTGCGGCCAGATGTCCGACCACGACCGCGACCGCATCCAGCGTGGCCGCGATCGACTCGGCGGGGCGCGCCGCGGGATGGCCGCGCCGCGTCACCCACAACACCAGAAGTGCCACCGCGCAACCGATCACGGTGTCGATACCGCGGGCGAGCAGCATGGCGGGCACGTCGGCGATGTGGTGTCCGCCCGACGCGATGGTCAAGGCCGCGGGCGTGATGAAGATGACCGCGACGGTGTAGTTACGCACCACGAACATCTCGATGACGAACTGCAACGTACCGACGATCAGGGCCAGCCACGGTCCACCCGGTGCCGCGATCAAGATGCCCCCGGCCAGCACCAGGCCGAGCCACGTGCCCAGGGTGCGTTCGAGGCCGCGTTGCACCGTGCGCCGCCAGTCGAAGCCCTGGTGCAGCATCAGCACCGCCGCCGCCATCGCCCAGTACGCGTGGTCCATGTTCAGGCCGACGGTGACGGTGCCGGCGATCGCGACGGCGACCGCGGTGCGCAGGGCCGCGGTCAGCGGGGGAGCCCCCGGCGTCACCGCCCGGCGCAGCAGCGTCGCGACGGACGGCCGCCCGAGCGGGATCAGGCCCGCGAAACTGCCGCCGATGTCGTCGGGCACCGTGCCCAGTTGCCGGGCCAGTGCGGCGCTGTCGACGGACAGCGGCCGGCCGTGATCGGCGGCAGCCATGGCCTCGGCGAACAGCACATGTAGCCGGCGGTTCGTCATCCGCAGTCGATACAGGGTGTCGTCAGGCTTGGGGTGCACCGGCTGGAACGTGACGAGCGTGATCCACGCTTCGTGCAAGAGTTGGGCGGCGCGGTGCCGCGCATCGGGCGAAGACGTTTCGATGTAGGTGGCGACCGCTTCGGCGGCACCGGCCACCGCAGCGCGCTCGGGCCCGCGGGGGCGGACCAGTACGCCGGCCATGTGCACCACCCAGGCGAACGCGCCGCCGGCCAGTACCAGCGCACCCAGCCGCCAGGGACTCAGGTGCTCGGCCGCGATCCCGACCGCCGCCGCGCACGCCAGCACCGGCATGTAGGCGCCGGGTGGTCCGACCGACAGGGCCTGGCAGATCAGTACGGCGGCCATCGCGATGACGCTCACCACGAGAACCGCCGACCAAGGGGTTGCCGCCGCCCAGTCGCCGAGCGCCACGACCACCGCGAACGAGACCGCGATGGCGCCGAGATACATCGCGCGGTTGAGATACGGCCGTCCGCTGCCGTACAGCGAGGTGAAACCACCGATGGTGGCGACCAGCCCGGCCGGCACGTCTCCTGCCGCCCACCCCGCGAGAATCGGCACCACCATGCAGATCGACGCCCGCAGTGCGAACGGCCAGCGACGCGGCACGCTGTTGATGACCAGCATGCGTCGCAGCGGATTGGTGGCCGGGGCGGGCGCCGAGCGGTCTGCCATGTGTACAGCATGCGGTACATCCAGTCGCTAGCCTGAACCCATGCCGGAACTTCCCGAGGTCGAGGCGCTCGCCGATCACCTGCGTCGTCATGCGGTCGGACTGCCGGTGGGCCGCGTCGACGTCTCCGCTCTGTCGGTGCTCAAGACCTTCGACCCGCCGCCGACGGCGTTGTACGGCAAGGAGGTGACGGGTGCCAACCGCTGGGGCAAGTACCTGGGCCTGCAGGTCGGCGACCTGCACCTGATCACCCACCTGTCACGGGCGGGCTGGCTGCGTTGGTCGGAGAAGCTGGCGGCCGCGCCGCTGAAACCGGGCAAGGGCCCGATCGCGCTGCGGGTGCATCTCGGAAAGCCGGGTGAGGCACCGGGTTTCGACCTCACCGAGGCGGGCACCCAGAAGCGGCTGGCGGTGTGGCTCGTGAACGACCCATTGGCCGTGCCGCAGATCGCCACGCTGGGGCCGGACGCGCTGTCGCTCGGGCCGGCGGAGTTGGCAGCGGTGCTGGCCGGCAACACTGGCCGGATCAAGAACGTCATCACCGATCAGCGCGTGATCGCCGGGATCGGCAACGCCTACAGCGACGAAATTCTGCACGTGGCCAAACTTTCGCCGTTCGCGACCGCGGGCAAACTGACGCCCGAACAACTGAGTGCGCTGCACGACGCGATGATCTCGGTGCTCACCGATGCGGTGACCCGATCGGTCGGACAGGGGGCGGCAACCCTCAAGGGGGAGAAGCGCTCTGGGCTCCGGGTCCACGCCCGCACCGGGCTGCCGTGCCCGGTCTGCGGTGACACCGTCCGGGAAGTGTCCTTCGCGGACAAGTCTTTTCAGTACTGCGCGACGTGCCAGACCGGCGGCAAGGTGCTGGCCGACCGGCGGATGTCGAAGCTGCTCAAGTGATTCAGTTGCAGTAGTTCTTGGTCGCCGTCACCAGTGCCTGCTGGTACAGCGGGTCGAGGTGCCGTTGCTCGGTGACTTGTGTTCGAGCGGCGTCCACCGCACCCGGGCATCCAGGGCCGTGCAGGACACTCTGGTGTGCCGCCAGCTCGGCGACCATGGTGCGGTTGAAACCGTCTATCGCCGTGCGGGATTCGGACAGATCCGGGGCGGTGGTGGGAGCCGCGGCCGGATCGAACTTCCACTGGCTGAACCGCAGGTACTCGATGCCCTCGGTGGCGTGAATCTGATCGGTGAACACCTGCCGCACGAACACCGGGTCGGCACCGGACGCGGTGGCCTGGGCGCCGACCGCATTCAGTACCTGTTCCACTCGCGCGGGGTCCTCGATCGAGCCGCCGCTGATCCACTTGACGGCGGCCACCGGATCGGCGGTCTGCAGCCGCTGGGCGGCGGTGTCAACCAGCCGGAACAGCTGATCGTCGTCGGCGTGGGCGAGGGGCAGCCACGTCATGCCCAGGGCGGCAACCAACAGGGCGGCGAGCTTCATCCTTCGATCCTGCACCATGCAACCTTTCTTGACAGGTGTCGAGTTGGTTACGCTGCAGGCATGACTCGGCAGAAGATCCTCATCACCGGCGCGAGCTCGGGCCTGGGCGCCGGTATGGCCCGGCAGTTCGCCGCCAAGGGCCGCGACCTCGCGCTGTGTGCCCGCCGGCTGGACAACCTCGAAGAACTGAAGGCCGAACTGACGGCGCAGTATCCCGGGGTGACGGTGGCCATCGCGGCGCTGGACGTCAACGACCACGACCAGGTGCCCAAGGTGTTCGAGGAACTGTCCGATCAGTTGGGCGGTATCGACTGCGTCATCGTCAACGCCGGCATCGGCAAGGGCTACCCGCTGGGCGGCGGCAAGCTGTGGGCCAACAAGGTGACCATCGAGACGAATCTCGTTGCGGCGCTGGTGCAGATCGAAACGGCACTGGAGATGTTCAAGGCCACGGGCCGCGGCCATCTGGTCCTGGTGTCGTCGGTGCTCGGCAACGTCGGGGTGCCCGGGTTCAAGGCCGCGTACGCCGCGAGCAAGGCCGGCGTCACGTCGCTGGGTGAGTCGCTGCGTGCCGAGTACCCGTCCGGACCCATCAAGATCACGGTCCTCGAGCCCGGCTACATCGAGTCGGAGATGACCGCGAAAGCCGGCTCCACGATGCTCATGGTCGACAACGAGACCGGTGTGAAGGCCATGGTCGACGCCATCGAGAAGGAGAAGGGCCGCGCCGTCGTCCCCGGCTGGCCGTGGTGGCCGCTGGTCGAGGTGATGAAGCTGGTGCCGCCGCGGTTCACCAAGTACTTCGCCTAGGGATTTGTGCACGATTTTCCGCGCCGGCCGCGGATTTTCGTGCACAAATCCCTAGGAAACGCGGCCGCGCTCGACGCGGTAGCGGCGCACCAGGGCGTCGGTGGAGCTGTCGGACTGCGGTGCGGGCGCGGCGTCGGACGTGATGACCGGCAGCAGGGCCTTGGCCTGCGTCTTACCGAGCTCGACACCCCACTGATCGAACGAGTCGATGCCCCAGATGACGCCTTCGGTGAACACCTGGTGCTCGTACAGCGCGATCAACTGTCCGACCACCGACGGCGTCAGCTTGGTCGCCAAAATCGAAGTGGTGGGCCGGTTTCCCGGCATCACCTTGTGCGGGACGACGGCAGCAGGGGTGCCTTCGGCGGCAATTTCCTCGGCGGTCTTGCCGAACGCGAGCACCTGGGTCTGGGCGAAGAAATTGCTCATCAGCAGGTCGTGCATGCTGCCGGTGCCGTCGGCGGTGGGCAGATCATCGGTCGGCTCGCTGAAGCCGATGAAATCGGCCGGCACCAGCCGCGTGCCCTGGTGCAGCAGTTGGTAGAAGGCGTGCTGGCCGTTGGTTCCCGGTTCACCCCAGAAGATCTCGCCGGTATCGGTGCTCACCGGAGTGCCGTCGGCGCGCACCGATTTGCCGTTGGACTCCATGGTCAGCTGCTGCAGATAGGCGGCGAACCGGGCCAGGTCGTTGGAGTAGGGGAGCACCGCACGGGCTTGTGCGCCAAAGAAATCCGAGTACCACAGGCCGATGAGCCCGAGCAGCGCCGGCGCGTTCGCCTCCAGTGGCGCGGTGCGGAAGTGCTCGTCGACCAGGTGGAAGCCGGCCAGGAATTCGCCGAAGCGCTCCTTGCCGATGACGGCCATCACCGACAGCCCGATGGCACTGTCGACGGAGTAGCGGCCGCCGACCCAATCCCAGAAGCCGAACATGTTCGCAGTGTCGATGCCGAACTCGGACACCAGCTTTGCGTTGGTCGACACCGCGACGAAGTGCTTGGCGACGGCCTCCGATCCAGCCCCGTCGCCCAGTCCTTCAATCAGCCAGCGCCGGGCGGCGGTGGCGTTCGTCAGCGTTTCCAACGTCGAGAACGTCTTGGAGGCGACGATGAAAAGCGTTGTGGCAGGGTCGAGTCCGTCGAGCTTGGCCACCAGGTCGGCCGGGTCGACGTTCGACACGAACCGCGCCGTGATGCCCGCGTCGGCGTAATGGCGCAGGGCCTGGTCGACCATCACCGGGCCCAGGTCGGAACCACCGATCCCGATGTTGACGACCGTCGTGATGCGCTGCCCGGTGGCCCCGGTCCACTCACCGCTGCGCAGCCGGTCGGTGAAGGTGCCCATCTCGTCGAGTACCGAGTGCACGTCGGCGACCACGTCCTGACCGTCGACCACCAACGAGGCGCCGCGGGGCAGCCGCAGCGCCGTGTGCAGCACGGCGCGGTCCTCGGAGGTGTTGATGTGTTGTCCCGCGAACATGGCGTCGCGCCGCTCCTCAAGGCCGGCCGCACGGGCCAGATCGAGCAGCAGGGCAAGGGTTTCCCTGGTCACGCGGTGCTTGCTGTAGTCGATGTACAGATCGCCGACGGTCAGCGTCAGCTCCCGGCCGCGGTCCGGGTCGTCGGCGAACAACTCGCGCAGCGTGGTCGCCTCGACCGCGGCGTGGTGCGCGCTGAGCGCCTTCCAGGCTGAGGTGGTCGTGATGTCGGCAGCGGGAGTCTGATCAGCCATGCCTCAAACCCTAGTGTGACGTAGGAAACGCCGCCGTACATGATGGGTGTATGGACATCGCCGCGTTGTTGTCGTCTGTCCCAACTGGCCTCTGGATCGGCGGTGAGGAGCGCGCCGGTCAATCCACGTTCGAAGTGCTCAACCCGGCTACCGAGGACGTCATCGTCCGCGTCGCCGACGCCGCGCCGCAGGACGGCATCGCCGCACTCGACGCCGCGGAGGCTGTCGAAAAGGAGTGGGCGGCAACCCCGCCCCGTGAGCGCGGCGAAATCCTGCGGTCGGTGTTCGAGACCATCACCGCCCGCGCCGAAGATCTCGCCACGTTGATGACGCTCGAGATGGGCAAGGTGCTCGCCGAGAGCCGCGGCGAGGTCAAGTACGGCGCCGAGTTCTTCCGTTGGTTCGCCGAAGAGGCCGTCCGCATCGGCGGCCGCTACACCCCCAGCCCAGCAGGTACCGGGCGCATCGTCGTCACCAAGTCGCCCGTCGGCCCGTGCTACGCGGTGACACCGTGGAACTTCCCGCTGGCCATGGGCACCCGCAAGATCGGCCCGGCCCTGGCGGCCGGCTGCACCATGGTGGTCAAGCCCGCCGCCGAAACCCCGCTGACCATGTTGCTGCTGGCCAAACTGATGGCCGACGCCGGGCTGCCCAAGGGCGTGCTGTCCGTGCTGCCGACCACCAGTCCGGGTGAACTGACCGCCGCGCTGATCAACGACGGCCGGCTGCGCAAGCTGACCTTGACCGGGTCGACGGGCGTCGGCCGGGCGCTGGTGCAGCAGGGCGGCGAGAAGCTGCTGCGCATGTCGATGGAACTCGGCGGCAACGCGCCGTTCCTGGTGTTCGACGACGCCGACATCGATGCCGCCGTCGACGGCGCGATCCTCGCCAAGATGCGCAACGGCGGCGAGGCCTGTACGGCGGCCAACCGCTTCCACGTCGCCAACGCGGTGCGGGAGGAGTTCACCACGAAGCTGGTGCAGCGGATGAGCGAGTTCACGCTCGGCAACGGCTTGGACGAGAACGCGACGCTCGGCCCGCTGATCAACGCCAAGCAGCTCGGCACCGTCACCGACCTGGTGTCCGACGCGGTGTCGCGCGGCGCGACCGTCGCGGTCGGCGGCACGGCCCCGGGCGGTCCGGGCTACTTCTATCCCGCGACGGTCCTGGCCGACGTCCCTGCCGATGCCCGCATCCTCAAGGAGGAGGTGTTCGGGCCCGTCGCTCCCGTGACGGGATTCGACACCGAGGACGAGGCGATCGCCGCGGCCAACGACACCGAGTACGGTCTGGCGGCCTACATCTACACGCAATCGCTCGACCGGGCGCTACGGGTGTCCGAGGCGCTGGAGTCCGGCATGGTCGGCGTCAACCGGGGCGTCATCTCGGACCCGGCGGCGCCGTTCGGCGGGGTGAAGTCGTCAGGCTTCGGCCGCGAAGGCGGCACCGAAGGCATCGAGGAGTACCTCGACACCAAGTACATCGCCCTGACTCCCTGACTCCCTGACTCCCTGACGCCCTGACGCCTTGGCGCCCCTCACCCTTGGCCTGAGCGGCCGTGTCTGTACGCAACACGCCGTGGTTGCTTGTACAAATGGGGCCGCTCACCGGCCGCGAAGGTGCGCAAACCACACATCGAAGTCGGTGTGTCGCCGTACAGACACGGCCGCTCACCAGGCGCGAAGGTGCGCAGACCACACACCGAAGTCGGTGTGTCGCCGTACAGACACGGCCGCTCGCGGGAAGTTTGGTCGCGAGAAGTTTGGTCAGTGAGCGGAGGTCAGTGGCCGAGGCGGCCGCGGCCGAGACGCAGCAGCAGCATGGCGAGGTCTTTGCCCTCGGGGCCCAGCTCGCTGTAGCGCTCGATGACCTTCATCTCGCGGCTGTGCACCAGCCGGGTGCCGCCGGAGGCCATGCGGGCCTTGCCGATCATCTTGGAGACCTCGGTGCGACGGGCGACGGCCGCAAGGATGGTGGCGTCCAACTCGTCGATCTCCAGGCGGAGCTCGTCGATGTTGGGGAGTTCAGTTTCGGTCGACATGGTTTCCTCGCTGTTGGTGGATTCTGGTGTCATCCGAATTCAGGCCTCACACAACAAACGAGCCCCGGATCCGGATGCGGACCACGGGGCTGAAGGGAAGCAGCTAAACCCCGGGTACCGGCGTCCGGTACCCGTAGAAAAATCGCTGCTGCGCATTGAGCACGTTCCGAGTGTGCCATCCCGGCCGGTGCCAGCGCAAAGAGGCGACTGAAGCGACCGGGGAAATGCGTGGCTTGTCGCACCCCGGCGGTAAGTTTGAGCTGATATGACGAGCACAGCCCCCGACATCGATCAGCTTCTGGACGGCCTCAACCCGCAGCAGCGTGCAGCGGTTCTGCACGAGGGTTCGCCGCTGCTGATCGTGGCCGGCGCCGGCTCGGGCAAAACCGCGGTGCTGACCCGGCGCATCGCCTACCTGCTGGCCAACCGCGATGTCGGCGTCGGCCAGATCCTGGCCATCACGTTCACCAACAAGGCCGCCGCCGAGATGCGTGAGCGCGTGGTCCAGTTGATCGGCCCCCGCGCCAAGTCCATGTGGGTGTCGACGTTCCACTCCACCTGCGTCCGCATCCTCCGGAACCAGGCCTCGCTGCTGCCGGGGCTGAACTCCAACTTCTCCATCTACGACGCCGACGACTCGCGCCGGTTGCTGATGATGGTGGGCAAGGACCTGGGCCTCGACGTCAAGCGGTACTCGCCGCGCATGCTGGCGACCGCGATCTCGAACCTGAAGAACGAACTGATCGACCCATTGCAGGCGGCCTCGGAGGCGTCGGAGGCCGACGAGGACCTGCCGAAGATCGTCGCCGAGGTCTACGGCGAATACCAGCGCCGGCTGCGGGCGGCGAACGCCATGGACTTCGACGACCTGATCGGCGAGACGGTCGCTGTGCTGCAGAGCTTTCCGCAGATCGCGCAGTACTACCGGCGCCGCTTCCGGCACATCCTGGTCGACGAGTACCAGGACACCAACCACGCCCAGTACGTGCTGGTGCGCGAGCTCGTCGGGCACCACGCGCCCGAAGGCGCCGACGACGTCCCGCCCGCCGAACTGTGCGTCGTGGGTGACGCCGACCAGTCCATCTACGCGTTCCGCGGCGCGACGATCCGCAACATAGAGGATTTCGAGCGCGACTTCCCGAATGCGAAAACCATTCTGCTGGAACAGAATTACCGTTCCACGCAGACCATCCTGTCGGCCGCCAACGGCGTCATCAGCCGCAACGCCGGACGCCGCGACAAGAAGCTGTGGACCGACGCCGGCGAGGGCGAGCTGATCGTCGGCTACGTCGCCGACAACGAACACGACGAGGCCCGGTTCATCGCCGAGGAGATCGACACGCTGACCACCAAGGGCAGCGGTATCGACACCAAGTACAGCTACGGCGACATCGCGGTGTTCTACCGCACCAACAACTCGTCGCGGTCCGTGGAGGACATCTTCATCCGGGCCGGCATCCCGTACAAAGTCGTCGGGGGCATGCGCTTCTACGAGCGCAAGGAGATTCGCGACATCGTCGCGTACCTGCGGGTGCTGGACAACCCGGGCGACGCGGTGAGCCTGCGGCGCATCCTCAACACCCCCCGCCGCGGCATCGGTGACCGCGCCGAGGCCTGCGTGGCGGTGTACGCGGAGAACACCGGCGCCAGCTTCAGTGACGCGCTGCAGGCCGCCGCCGAGGGCCGGGTGCCGATGCTGAACTCCCGCTCGGAGAAGGCGATAGCCAGTTTCGTCGAGCTCATGGACAGCCTGCGCGGCGGGCTCGACGGCGAGCTGGGTGACCTGGTCGAGACGGTGCTGGACCGCACGGGCTACCGCCGCGAACTGGAAGCGTCCAGCGACCCGCAGGACCAGGCGCGGCTCGACAACCTGAACGAATTGGTCAGCGTCGCACACGAATTCAGCACCGACCTGGCCAACGCGCAGGCTTTGCAGGAAGAGGAACTGGACGAGGACGTGCCCGACACCGGAGCGCTGGCCGCGTTCCTGGAACGGGTCTCGCTGGTGGCGGACGCCGACGAAATCCCCGAAGACGGCGACGGCGTCGTCACGATGATGACGCTGCACACCGCCAAAGGCCTCGAATTCCCCGTGGTTTTCGTGACCGGCTGGGAAGACGGCATGTTCCCGCACATGCGCGCCCTCGGCGACCCGACCGAACTGTCCGAGGAACGTCGGCTGGCGTACGTCGGCATCACCCGGGCGCGCCAGCGGCTGTACCTCAGCCGCGCCAAGGTGCGCTCGTCGTGGGGGCAGCCCATGCTCAACCCGGAATCGCGCTTTCTGCAGGAGATTCCGCAGGAGCTCATCGACTGGCGCCGCGTCGAGCCGCCACCATCGCTGTCGGCGCCGCGAGGCTACGGGTCCGGCGGATCGGGCGGTGGTCTCGGTGGTGGACGTCCGTCGCCCATGCGGCCGGCGCCGAACCGCAACAAGCCGCTGGTGGTGCTCTCGCCAGGTGACCGTGTCACGCACGACAAGTACGGCCTGGGCCGCGTCGAGGAGGTCAGTGGTGTCGGCGAATCGGCCATGTCGCTCATCGATTTCGGCAGCTCCGGCCGGGTCAAACTGATGCACAACCACGCTCCGGTACAGAAGCTTTAGCGTCGGCGCGCGCGAAAGTCGGACGGTGCGATCTCGCTGATTTTTAGCCGGATTCGCTTCGGCGCGTCAGGTTTTGGTGCACCAGCGGCCGGTAACGGGCAGCATCGCGAGCACCATGCTGGCGATCGGCAGCACCGGGATGCCGTAGACGATCGGCGGCAGTTTGGCCCCGGCGACGAACAAACTGGCGAAGATCACCAGCGTCACCAAGGCGCCGACCACCACCACGACCCGGCCCGTGCGGCGCCGCAGCAGGACGGCGATCTGCCCGCCGATGGTGGCGCCGCAGCCGACGGCGGCGAGGAAGCCGATGGCGACGCAGAACAGCGGATCGGTGCGCCACCACCCGGCGATCAGTGAAGTGGCGATGACGGCCGTCGCCCAGCCACTCAAGATGCAGGCCGTGGCAGTGGCGCAGGCGGCGAACGGCCCGGGCGGTGGCTTGGGCGCCGGCGTCGGAGCCGACTCGGGAGCGGGAGCCGCTGCCGGAGCGGGGCCCGAGGCCGGGATGAACGTGGTCGCGGGGGCATCCTCGGCCCGGATCAGGCCGGTCACGGGCTCGGCGGGAATGAGACCGGTCGCGGGCTCGATGACACTCGTTTGAGGAGCGTCGACGACGGGTATCGAACCAGTGGGCGTGCGGCGGATGATGCTGGTGGGCGGTGCGTCAGCGACGGGAAAGGCTCCCGTCGGCGCGCGCCGGATCAACCCCGTTCTGGGTTCGTCGTCAGAGTGACGTCCGAAAGATTGGGTGGGGTCGGACGAATGCGTCTGGGCTGGCCCGTCGGCGTTGTTGTCCGTCACGGATCAGCCGACGTAGTTACCCGGGCTCAGGCCACGCTGTGCCAGCCACGGCACGGGGTCGATGCGCTGGCTGCCGCCCATGAGCACCTCGAAGTGGCAGTGCGGGCCGGTCGAGTTGCCGCGGTTGCCGATGGTGGCGATCTGGTCGCCGGCGAAAACCCGCTGGCCGACCGAGACGACCCAGGTGTTGACGTGGCCGTACAGCGTGACGGTCCCGTCCGAGTGACGGACCTTGACCCACGCGCCGTAACCAGCGGTCGGGCCTGCAGCGACGACGACGCCGTCGGAGACGGCGACGATCGGCGTACCGATCGGGCCGGCGATGTCGATACCGCCGTGCAACGCGCCCCAGCGGTAACCGAAGCCGGAGGTGAACACGCCCTTGGTCGGCATCACGAACAGCGGGCGGGCCAGCCGGGCTTCGCGCTCGGCGCGTTCCTGCGCGAACGCCGCGCCGTTGGCGAGCTCCTGGGCGTGCACCGCGCCGGACGCGGCGGCGGGTTCGACGTTGACGATCTGGATGCCGTCCGAGGAGCCGGTCGACCCGTCCGCGCGGACGACCTGGTCAGCGGCCAGCTTCGTGCTGGTCGGCTGGTCGGCGCTGGTCATCATCGAGTACCCGGCGGCAGCGGTGGCGCCGACGGCCATGGCGGCGGCGACCAGGCGGCCCTTCACGCCATTGACGGGCTCAGGCTTGCGATGGGTGCCACGGCTCGCGCGCAGGTCGATGACGTCCGTGTCGTCGAGACCGTTGCTGGTGTCGGTGTGGCTGTCGCGGTAGGCGCTCGCGGAGAGGCGCTGCGCGCCCTCGGGCTGCCGGAATTCGGCCGGAACAGTCAGAGTCAGGGGAGTCTCGTCGTCGGTGTCGTTCAGATCGTCGAGCTCGGGGGCGGCGTTGACGCGGGAATCGCGGTGGAACGCGCTCTCGGAGAGGTCCAGATCGTGCAGGTCACCGAACTCGTTGAACGGGATGATGTCGGTCACTTCAGCAGGGCTCACAGCGCGGGATAGCTTGATGGTGGTGCGGGCAGCGTTCTCAGTGTTGCCGGCGTTCGTCGCCTCTCCGAGGGGAGTTACCGACGAATCGTGCTCAGCCAACCGAAAATTCCTTTGCTCCGTGACCGTACCGTTACCGAGACCGCCCATGACGGTACTGAAAATCAGAACCGATTGGCAACCTATAGATGTCATTGGCCGGGAACTGTGATTTGCCTCACTGGTTGCTCTCAGGTGAGATGTACCACATGGGTAGTAGGCGGTGCTGGCTACTCATTAGTACGTGGCTAAAGTGCCGAGCGAGCCAGTGCGGCCCAATGCTGAAGTGAATTCAACCGTCAACGCAGACAGAACGGGATTTCTCAGAGCTCATGGATCTCTTCGAGTACCAGGCGAAAGAGCTGTTCGCCAAGCACAACGTCCCTACTACACCGGGCCGGGTCACCGAGTCCGCCGATGACGCCAAGGCGATCGCCGAAGAGATCGGCAAGCCCGTCATGATCAAGGCGCAGGTCAAGGTCGGTGGCCGTGGCAAGGCCGGTGGCGTGAAGTACGCCGCCACCCCGGAGGACGCCCTCACGCACGCGCAGAACATCCTCGGTCTGGACATCAAGGGCCACATCGTCAAGAAGCTGCTCGTCGCGGAGGCCAGCGACATCGCGGAGGAGTACTACATCTCCTTCCTGCTCGATCGCGCCAACCGCACCTACCTGGCCATGTGCTCTGTCGAGGGCGGCATGGAGATCGAAGAGGTCGCCGCCACCAAGCCGGAGCGTCTCGCCAAGGTTCCCGTCAACGCCGTCAAGGGCGTTGACCTGGCCTTCGCCCGCGAGATCGCCGAGAAGGGCCACCTGCCCGCCGAGGTGCTCGACGCCGCAGCCGTGACCATCCAGAAGCTGTGGGAGGTCTTCGTCGCCGAGGACGCCACCCTGGTCGAGGTCAACCCGCTGGTTCGCACCCCCGACGACCAGATTCTCGCCCTCGACGGCAAGGTCACCCTGGACGCCAACGCCGACTTCCGTCAGCCCGGCCACGCCGAGTTCGAGGACAAGGAAGCCACCGACCCGCTCGAGCTCAAGGCGAAGGAGCACGACCTCAACTACGTCAAGCTCGACGGCGCCGTCGGTATCATCGGTAACGGTGCCGGCCTGGTCATGTCGACGCTGGACGTCGTCGCGTACGCCGGCGAGAACCACGGCGGCGTGAAACCCGCCAACTTCCTGGACATCGGTGGTGGCGCCTCGGCCGAGGTGATGGCCGCCGGTCTGGACGTCATCCTGGGCGACAGCCAGGTCAAGAGCGTCTTCGTCAACGTCTTCGGTGGCATCACCGCGTGTGACGCCGTCGCCAACGGCATCGTCAAGGCCCTGGAAATGCTGGGCGACGAGGCCAACAAGCCGCTGGTCGTCCGTCTCGACGGCAACAACGTCGAAGAGGGCCGCCGCATCCTGGCCGAGGCCAACCACCCGCTGGTGATCCAGGCCGAGACCATGGACTCCGGTGCCGACAAAGCCGCCGAGCTGGCGAACAAGTAAGGGAGCCAACAACTTATGTCTATCTTCCTGAACAAGGATTCCAAGGTCATCGTCCAGGGCATCACCGGCGGTGAGGGCACCAAGCACACCAAGCTGATGCTGAAGGCCGGCACCCAGGTCGTCGGTGGCGTGAACGCCCGCAAGGCCGGCACCAAGGTCTCGCACGTCGACAAGGACGGCAACGACATCGAGCTGCCCGTGTTCGCCACGGTGGCCGAGGCCATGAAGGAGACCGGCGCCGACGTGTCGATCGCCTTTGTGCCGCCGGCCTTCTCGAAGGACGCCATCATCGAGGCCATCGACGCCGAGATCCCGCTGCTGGTCGTCATCACCGAGGGCATCCCGGTGCAGGACAGCGCGTACGCGTGGGCCTACAACGTCGAGAAGGGTCAGAAGACCCGCATCATCGGCCCCAACTGCCCGGGCATCATCACCCCCGGTGAGGCGCTGGTCGGCATCACGCCGAACAACATCACCGGCAAGGGCCCGATCGGTCTGGTCTCCAAGTCCGGCACCCTGACCTACCAGATGATGTACGAGCTGCGTGACTTCGGCTTCTCGACCGCCATCGGCATCGGCGGCGACCCGGTCATCGGCACCACCCACATCGACGCCATCGAGGCGTTCGAGAAGGACCCCGAGACCAAGGTCATCGTGATGATCGGCGAGATCGGTGGCGACGCCGAAGAGCGTGCCGCCGACTACATCAAGGCCAATGTCACCAAGCCGGTCGTCGGCTACGTCGCGGGCTTCACCGCTCCGGAGGGCAAGACCATGGGCCACGCCGGCGCCATCGTCTCGGGCTCGTCGGGCACCGCCGCCGCCAAGCAGGAAGCCCTCGAGGCTGCCGGCGTCAAGGTCGGCAAGACCCCGTCGGCCACCGCTGCGCTGGCTCGCGAGATCCTGCAGTCGCTGTAATTTCTTTCTGCACAACAGGCCCCCACCTTCTGGTGGGGGCCTGTTGTGTTTCGCGCGAATGCGGCTGACGATGCGAGTGTGCAAACAGATCGCAGATCCCGGCAGTGGGGCGCTCTGGCTGCACATTGGCCGCGTCAGCGCTGGCGGCGCTCGCGGTAGTGCACGTAGTGCCGGAGCAGTGGATCGCAGAGGTCGTACCAGGTGGCGCGACGGTCGCCGGAGTCCGCTTTGGCGGCGCGGACCCAGCCGCCGGCCGTGAGGCGGCCCAGCGCCGCTGACGCCGACTGGTTCGAAATGCCCACGGCGGCAGAGAGATCGGTGACAGTGCGGGCGCCGTCGGCGCGGGCCAGTTCGACGATCAGGCGTTGTTCGCCGGCCGGAAGCTGCCACAGCAACTGCTGATAATGCGGCGTCAGCTGTTCCAATACCGCGTCGGCAGCGGGAGTGACGCTTTCCAGTGCGGCGCGGTCGACGGTCTCGGCGATGATCTGCCAGTTACGCGGTGACCAGCCGATGATCTGGGCGGTCGCGCCGACCTTGGTCCGCCCCTCGGAAGTCTCGACGTACGCGGCCAATCCGCGATCGCGGGCGTGCTGCGTGAGGAACTCGGCGACGTCAGTGTCCGCGAGGTCGGGTAGTTCCTCGATGATGAACGAGCCGTACCACGGGTGGGTGCGGGACGAGACTGCCGGGAACAGCGCCGGAGACGTCGCGAAAACCAAGACGGCGGTGGATGTTTCGACCCAGGCGCGAAAACTGCCCTGGCCCGCCTCGCCGATGGCGTCGAAGATGCGGTCGGCGTTTTCGATCGCGACCAACACCATACGGCCGGCGGCCAGGTCGAGGATTTCCCGTTCCAGCTCCAGTGCGTCGCCGCGAAGCTCCTGGGCTCGTCCGAGTATTTCCGAGCCCTGCGTGCGCAGCAGTTCGACGAGCAGGTCCGGATAGCTGCCGATGGCCAGGGCGTCCTCGGGAAGTGTCAGCAGCAGTGTGGCTTTGGCGGCCTTGCGGTGTTTCAGCGCGCGATGGATCGCGACCCGAAGCGTGTGGGTCTTACCAGCGCCGCGAGGTGCGATGAGCAAGGTGTGCGGCCGGGAGCCGTCCTGCGCGGAGCTGACGATGCGATCCGTCAACCGCTTCAGCAGGGGCCCGCGGCCGACGGTGCGGGCGTCGAGTTCGTCGGGGTCGACGGTGCCAGGTGAGAACGCAGGGTGGGTCATGGCCTACCGCCTCATGGCTCGCCAAGCCGACTGCACCAGGCCGGAGGCGAAGCAGTCGTCGTCGCCGACGCGACGCAGATAGTGGTCCTGCTCGAGGCGCTCGATGAACGAAACCAACTGGTCGCGATCGGTGATGGGTGAGCCCTCGGTCTTCAGGAACTGCAGTGTTGCGTTGACACTCAACGGGGTTGGGGCATGGGCGTAGATGTCGAGCAGTCCGGCGATGGCAGGGGCGTCGTCGCCGTAGTAGTTGCGCAGCCGGTCGCGGTAGTGCCGCAGGTCCCAGGGATCGTGCGGATCGGTGATGGCGGCGGACAGTAGCTCCGCGATGCGGTCCGGTTTGACGGACCCTTCTCGTGCCGCGCCCGCGACCAGGTGCTGGATGTAATACGGCACGTTCTCTGCCGCCGCCGCAATGGATTCCGCGACCAGATGTCGGTCGGTGGTCCGGACGTTCACGCCGAGCAGCAGGCACTCGGCGAGGTAAGTGGCATGGTCGTGGCGGATCGGGCCGACCGTGACCTTGCGGATGTCGTTGACCGAACTGAGCGCGTCTTCCGAGACATGGTGGAAGCCAATGGAACCGGACAGGACGGTGGCCAGGCGGCCGGAGTGTTCCTGGCGGAACCGGCGCAGCAGGTGCAGGAACGCGTCTCCGCCGCCCGGCTTTTCGCGTTCGAGGTTCCGGGCCAGCACGGTGACCTCGTCGATGAACAGCACCAACGGGCCGTCCTTGGTGCGGGCGACGGCGCGCTGCAACAGATCGTCGAGAGCGGCGTCGGCGCGAACCCGCTCGAACTTGAACGGCCCGGTGCCAACCGCGACCTTCCAACGGTCGACCTCCTGGCGCAGGGCGTTGTCGACGCGGCCGAGCTCGGCGGCGAGAGCCGTGACGAACTCGGCATAGGTCTGCCGCTCGGCGCTGACCGAGACGACCGTCAGGCCCTGCAGCCGCGCGGTGTGCGCGACGAGTCGGGCCAGGGACGTCTTGCCGTGCCGACGGTCGCCGACGAGAGCAGCGCCACCGTCGGGCAGGCTGGCCAGGATTTCCTGCTGCTCGCGCACGCGGCCCACCACGTTCTCGGGCGGGACGACGCCGCCGACCACGAGGGACATGGGTCTGATGGGCCAATTCATCTGGCAATTGTACGTCGAATTAGCTGTACGTCTAGATAGTTGTACGTTTGAATTGTTGTACGTGTGCTCTGGCGTAAATGCCCAGCTACCCGTCATGCGCGGTCGCCTCCCAATCGGTTAGCCTGTCGAATTAACAGTTGTCTGGAGGTTTGTAATGGGTGTCGATCCGCGTACGCCGGTGATCGTGGGTGTCGGTCAGTTCACCGAGCGCCTTGAGGACCCCGACTACCGCGGCATGTCCTCGGTCGACCTCGCAGCGGCGGCCGCGCAGGCGGCACTGCAGGACACCGGAGCCGACGTCACCGCAGTTGCCGCGGCGATCGACACTGTCGCGGGCACCCGGCAGTTCGAGATCTCCGGCCACGTTCCGGCGCCGCTCGGCAAATCGAACAACTACCCGCGCTCCGTGGCGCAGCGCATCGGCGCTGATCCCGCCCGCGCCGTGCTCGAAGTCATCGGCGGGCAGAGCCCGCAACACCTGATCACCGAATTCGCCGGCGAGATCGTGGCCGGCCGCGCCGACGTCGTGATGATCATGGGGTCGGAAAACACGTCCAGCATCCGCTACTTCAAGGGTCGGGATGACAACCCCGATCACTCGGAGACCATCGACGGCCAGCTCGAGGACCGCGGCTACGGGTACGACGGCATCTTCGACGAGTACACCGTCCGGCACGGGCTGATCGGTGCGCCGGTGCAGTATGGCCTCTTGGAGAACGCCCGGCGGGCACGGCTTGGCCTGTCCGTGCAGGACTACCGACAGGCGATGGGGGAGCTGTTCGCCCCGATGTCGAAAGTCGCGGCCAAGAATCCGTATTCGTCGGCGCCGGTGGAGCGCACCGTCGACGAGCTGGTGACCGTCACCGACAAGAACCGGATGATCTGCGACCCCTACCCGCGGCTGATGGTGGCCCGCGACCAAGTGAACATGGGTGCGGCCGCATTGCTGATGTCCGTGGAGTCGGCGCGCAAACTCGGTGTGCCGGAATCCAAGTGGGTCTACTTGCGTGGTCATGCGGACATGAAGGAGCAGAAGCTGCTCGACCGTCCCGATGTCGGTGCCAGCCCGGCATCGGTACTGGCCGTACGGGAAGCGTTGCGGGTGGCCGGAATTGGAATCGATGACGTCTCGGCATTCGACCTGTACAGCTGCTTCCCGTTCCCGGTGTTCAACATCTGTGACGGCGTCGGCCTGGCGACCGACGATCCGCGGGGTCTGACATTGACCGGCGGCCTGCCGTACTTCGGCGGCCCGGGAAACAACTACTCGCTGCATGGCATCGCTGAAGCGGTCACCCGAATGCGGGAAGCCCCAGGCGAATTCGCATTGGTGGGCGCGAACGGCGGCATCGCCAGCAAGTTCTCGGTCGGCATCTATTCGACCGAGCCGGCGGACTGGGTGGCCGACAACAGCGCCGAATTGTGCGCAGAGGTCGCGTCGTGGCCGACGGTCGCCGTCACCGAGCATGCGAAAGGCCCCGCGACCATCGAGACCTACACCGTCCGATACGACTGGACTCCCAACACGGGCATCATCATCGGGCGCCTTGACGCGGATGGCAGCCGGTTCTTGGCCACCACAACGGACGTGGACCTCATGGCAGTGCTCTGCGACGGCGAGCCGCTGGGCGCAAAGATCGTCGTCACCTCGACCGACGAGGGTAATCGGGCTGTGCTGGCCTGATCTTGGTTGCCGAGATCGACGAAATGGTCGTTCTTGCAAGAGATTAGCGACCAATTCGTCAATCTCGGCGCGGGACAGAACCTCAGATCCCGAAGTCGCTCAACTTCTTCGCCAGCTTCTCGACATACGCCGACACGGTGGCCTCGTCACTGTCCGGCAACCCGAACAGCACCTCGGTCACACCGAGTTTCTTCCAGTGCGCCAGCTTGTCGGCGTCCGGCTTGAAGTCCAGCGCGACGATGGTCGGCGCACCTGAACGGCCGGCAGCGGCCCAGGTGTCCTGCAGCAGCTTGACCGGCTCGTCGATGTCGAAGTCGCGCGGCGTCGTGATCCAGCCGTCGGCCGACTTGGCGATCCACTTGAAGTTCTTCTCGGTGCCGGCCGCCCCGACCAGGATCGGGACGTGCGACTGCACGGGCTTCGGCCAGGCCCACGACGGACCGAACTTCACGAATTCGCCGTCGTACTCGGCTTCTTCCTGGGTCCACAGCGCGCGCATGGCCTCCAGGTACTCGCGCAGCATGGTGCGGCGGCGGGCCGGCGGGACGTTGTGGTCCTGGAGTTCGTCTGTGTTCCAGCCGAATCCGACGCCGACCGAGACCCGGCCGCCGGACAGATGATCCAGTGTCGCAATCGATTTCGCGAGAGTGATCGGGTCGTGCTCGACAGGCAGCGCCACCGCGGTCGACAGCCGCACCCGCGACGTCACCGATGCGGCGGAGCCGAGCGCGACCCACGGATCGAGCGTCCGCATGTAGCGGTCGTCGGGCAGCGTCTCGTCACCGGTGGTGGGGTGGGCCGCCTGGCGCTTGATCGGGATGTGCGTGTGTTCGGGCACATAGAAGGTGGTGAAGCCGTGGTCGTCGGCCAGTTTGGCGGCGGCGGCGGGCTTGATGCCGCGGTCGCTGGTGAAAAGTACGAGCCCGTAGTCCATACGGTGAATTAGAACGTGTTTCAGTATGGGGCGCAAGAGTGGGTGTCAAGAATGCCGAAGTGGGCCCATTACCTGGGAATTTCCCAAACAGCGCAGCTGCTGGACGCCCGTGAACCGATCCGGAGATAACTTCATCGCGAACGTTACCCACGACGGTGGCTGGGCTTGCTTGTTCACATGGGCCCATGACGACCGAACGCATCGCCGACCACGTCAAGTTCGCCTACTGGGTGCCCAACGTCAGCGGCGGCCTGGTGACCAGTGACATCGAGCAGCGGACCGACTGGAATTACGAGTACAACAAGAAGCTCGCGCAGACCGCGGAGAACAACGGCTTCGAGTACGCCCTCAGCCAGGTGCGGTACGAGGCCAGCTACGGCGCCGAGTATCAGCACGAGTCGACGAGCTTCAGCCTCGCGCTGCTCCTGGCAACGGAGCGGCTGAAAGTCATTGCGGCCGTTCACCCCGGCCTCTGGCAGCCGGCGGTGCTCGCGAAACTGGGAGCGACGGCCGACCACCTCTCCAACGGCCGTTTCGCCGTCAACGTCGTCTCCGGTTGGTTCAAGGACGAATTCACGCACCTGGGCGAGCCCTGGCTGGAACACGACGAGCGCTACCGCCGCAGCGCCGAATTCCTCCAGGTGCTGCGCAAGATCTGGACCGAGGACGACGTCGACTTCCGTGGCGACTTCTACCGGATCCACGACTTCACGCTGAAGCCGAAGCCGCTCAACACGGCCGAGCGCCCCAACCCGGAACTGTTCCAGGGCGGCAACTCGAGCGCGGCCCGCCGCAACGGCGGCTACTACGCCGACTGGTACTTCTCCAACGGCAAGGACTTCGACGGCGTGACCGAGCAAGTCGTGGACGTCCGCGACCACGCCCGTCAGGTTGCCCGGGAGGTCCGCTTCGGGCTGAACGGCTTCATCATCGCGCGCGACACCGAGAAAGAGGCGAAAGAGGTCCTCAAGGAGATCGTCGCGAAGGCCAACCGGCCCGCCGTCGAGGGATTCCGCCAGGCAGTGCAGCAGGCCGGCAACTCCACCGGTGACAAGAAGGGCATGTGGGCGGATTCGAGCTTCGACGACCTCGTGCAGTACAACGACGGTTTTCGTACCAAGTTGATCGGAACTCCGGAACAGATCGCCGAACGGATTGCTGCCTACCGCAAACGGGGCGTGGACCTGATCCTCGGCGGCTTCCTGCATTTCCAGGAGGAAATCGAGTACTTCGGAGCCAAGGTGCTGCCGTTGGTGCGGGAAATCGAGGAGGCGGAACAGGACGCCGCGGAGGCGCCGATCCGCGTCCCGGCGTGACGGCTCGGCGAGTTTGCTCAGGACCGTCGCGGCCGGTCAGGGCGGTGCACTGCGGGCCGAACTGATGCGGGGCGACCTCAGTGAAGTGCGCTAGCGTGGTTGGTCGAGTCGACAGGTACAGGAGAGGTCATGACGTACCAGCCCGGTAACCCCGGCTACCCGCCCGCCCAGCAGCCCGGCCAGTACGGCAACCAGTACGGCGGGCCGACCCAGCAGTTCAACCGTCTGCCCGAGCAGATCCCGGCTGCGCCTGCGGCGCCGGCCGGCCCGAGCAAACTGCCGGAGTACCTGACCATCGCGGTCGCGGCGCTCGGCCTGCTCATCTTCGGCTTCAACTTCGCGCCCCAGCTGGGTGCGGGAGGCCTGGATGCGGGCACCGGCAGCATCCTGACCCAGGCGCCGATCGTCGTCGCCGTGCTGGCTGCGCTGCTCGCCGGCGTCAGCCTCCTGCCCAAGCAGAAGAGCTTCAAGTCGTGGGTCGCCATCCTCGCGGTGCTGGCCCTGCTGCTCGTGATCAACGAGATCGTGCAGGCGCCCAAGGGCATCGAGGTCGAGTGGGGCCTCTATGTCGTGCTCGCGCTGTCGGTGCTGCAGGCCGGTAGCGCTGTCGGGGCGCTGCTGCTGGACGCCGGCGTCATCCAGCCGCCCGCACCGCGTCCGCAGGCCGATCCGTACAACTACGGCGGACCGGCGCAGGGCTACAACCCGCAGGCTCAGTACTACGGCCAGCAGCCTCAGCAGCAGTACGGCCAGCAGACCGGCCAGCACTTCGGCCAGCAGGTTGGCTACCAGCCGCAGTCCCAGAACGGTCCCATCGGCGGCTACACCGGCGCACAGAGCGCGTCGCAGCACGGCGCCGACTCGGGTCCGCCGACCCCGCCGACCGGGTTCCCGGCCTTCGGTCAGCCGCAGCAGTCGGCCGGCCAGTCGTCGTCCCCGCAGCAGTCGTCGGGCCAGGGCTCGTCGGCGTCCGAGGCCTCGGCCGGATCGTCGTCGTTCACCTCGTCGCCCAGCGTTCCGGGCTCGACGGGATCCGGCTCGGAGCCGACGACGACCTTCCAGCAACCCCCGGCTCCGCAGTAATCGGGTCCGGCTTCGTCATAATCGCTAGGGCGCTCGCGGCACGCGAGTGACGACCTCGCGAGGAGTGACCCAGCTAGTGGATAACCGACCAGTCGGTACGCGTCAGGCGCGTGACCTGCTTCGGGTTGCGTTCGGCCCGTCGGGCATCGCCCTGGCGATCATCGCCGCGCTGGTGCTGATCCAGCTGGTCATCGCCAACAGCGACCTGACCGGCGCGTTCGGCGCGATGGCCAGTATGTGGCTGGGCGTGCACGGCGTCCCGGTGTCGATCGGCGGCGCCGAGCTCGGCGTGATGCCCCTGGCCCCGCTGCTGGCGATGGTCTGGGGCACGGCCCGCACCACGGCCGCGGCGACGCGGCCGGGTGCGTCCTGGTTCGTGGTCCGGTGGATCGTCGCGTCGGCGCTCGGTGGACCCCTGCTGATCGCGGCGATCGCGATTGCGGTGATCCACGATGCGTCGTCGGTGCTCACCGAGCTGCAGACTCCGAGTGCCCTCCAGGCATTTGGCTGTGTCCTGGCGGTGCACGCGGTCGGCGCGGCCATCGGTGTCGGCTCGCGCCTGCAGGGGCGGCTGCTGACCGATGCGCACCTGCCGTACTGGCTCCCGGAGGCGTTGCGCGGGGCCGTTGCCGGCGTGTTGGCGCTGCTCGGTCTGTCGGGGTTGGTCGCGGTCGGCTCGATGGTCGTGCACTGGTCGACCATGCACGACCTCTTCGGCATCACTGATTCGGTGTTCGGCCAGCTCAGCCTGACCGTGCTGTCTGCGCTGTACATCCCGAACGTGATGGTCGGCGCCGCCGCGGTGGCCGTCGGTTCGAGCGTGCACGTGGGGTTGGCCACGTTCAGTTCTTTCACGGTGCTCGGCGGTGATGTGCCCGCCGTGCCGGTACTCGCCGCCGTGCCGTCGCCTCCGCTGGGTCCGGTATGGGTGGCGCTGCTGATCATCGCGGCGGCCTCGGCCGTGGCGGTGGGCCAGCAGTGTTCGCGGCGCCCGGCCCCGTGGCCGATTGCATTCGCCAAGTTGGCGGTGGCGTCGCTCCTGGCTGCGGTGATGATGGTCCTGCTCGCGGTCGCAGGCAGTGGTCGCCTGGGCAACTTCGGTGAGCTCGGTGTCGATCAGACGACGTTCGGGCCTGCGGTTTTCCTGTGGTTCATCTCCATCGGCGGTCTCACGGTGGCCATGGCGGGCGGCCTGACCCGCCGTCCGGCCCGTCCGGCCCGGCCGGCACCCGTCGCGCCGGCCCCGCCGGTTGACGAGGAACCGTACGAAGATGAGGCGGCAGACGTCGTCGACGATGACGAGCCCGTGACCGAGAAGCTGATCGGTGACGTGTCGGCCGCCCCGGCGGAAGGGGACGACGACTCGCACTTCGCCGGCGGCCCGGCATTCGAGCAGGCCGCCGAGACAGTGTCGGCGCCGGAGCCGGATGCTGAGCCCGCGGCCAAACCCGCCGAACCACGCCGGCCGGCACGTCCGGAACCGGACATGACCCCGGCACCGGCGGAGGCCTATCAATCCGGCACCACCGATCGCATCGGTGAGCACGTCACCTTCGACCCGGACGAGGACCCTGAGGCGCATTTCGTGGTCGACGACGACGGCCACTAGGCTGCTCCCGTGCAGCTACCGGTCCATGTGCCCCCGACTGCGCCGGCGCGGCTCGTCGTCCTGGCGTCCGGGACCGGTTCGCTGCTGGAGTCTGTGCTTGCCGCAGCGGTCGGCGACTACCCGGCGCGCGTCGTCGCCGTCGGCGCGGACCGTGACTGCCCGGCACTGCAGATCGGGGCGGCCGCCGGGGCGGCGACGTTCACCACGCGGCTGCGCGACCACGCCGACCGGGCCGCCTGGGATGCCGCTTTGACCGCCGCCGTCGCGGCCCACGAGCCGGACCTGGTGGTGTCGGCCGGGTTCATGAAGATCCTCGGACCTGCATTTCTGGCGCGCTTCCAGGGACGGGTGCTCAACACCCACCCGGCGCTGCTGCCGTCGTTTCCGGGCGCCCACGCGGTGTCCGAGGCCCTCGCCTACGGGGTTCGGGTCACCGGCAGCACGGTGCACTTGGTCGACGACGGCACCGATACCGGCCCGATCCTGGCGCAGGAGCCGGTGGCGGTACGCGACGACGATGACGAGTCGTCGCTGCATGAGCGGATCAAAGTCGTCGAACGACGACTGTTGGTAGATGTGATCGCCGCGGTGGCCCTCCGCGGTGTGACGTGGAGTGGGCGAAAGGCGGCCATCGGGTGCCGCGGTGAGGAGCAATAGGATGACGCGACGACCGATTCGGCGCGCGCTGATCAGCGTGTACGACAAGACCGGCCTGGCCGAGCTGGCCCGCGGGCTGCACGAGGCCGGCGTGACCCTGGTGTCGACCGGTTCGACAGCGAAAACCATTGCAGCCGAGGGTATCCCGGTGACTCCGGTCGAAGAGGTCACCGGTTTCCCGGAGGTGCTGGACGGCCGGGTCAAGACACTGCACCCGCGCGTGCACGCCGGCCTGCTGGCCGACACCCGCAAGGCCGAGCACCTCGCCGCGCTCGACGAGCTCGGGGTCGAGGCGTTCGAACTCGTTGTGGTGAACCTGTATCCGTTCACGCAGACCGTGGCGTCGGGCGCCTCCGAGGACGAGTGCGTCGAGCAGATCGACATCGGCGGCCCGTCGATGGTCCGCGCTGCGGCCAAGAACCACCCCAGCGTCGCCGTCGTCGTCGACCCGCTGGGGTACGACGGTGTGCTGGCCGCCGTCCGGGACGGCGGCTTCACGCTCGAAGAGCGGAAGAAGTTGGCGTCGTTGGCTTTCCGTCACACCGCCGAGTACGACGTGGCCGTCGCATCCTGGATGGGTTCGGTGCTGGTGCCCGGCGACGACGAGGCCTCCGCCGCCGGTATGCCCGCATGGCTCGGTTCGACATGGCGTCGCACCGACGTGCTGCGCTACGGCGAGAACCCGCACCAGAAGGCCGCGCTCTACAGCGACGACGCCGGCTGGCCGGGGCTGGCCCAGGCCGAGCAGCTGCACGGAAAAGAGATGTCCTACAACAACTACACCGACGCCGACGCGGCGTGGCGGGCGGCGTTCGACCACGAGGACATCTGCGTGGCGATCATCAAGCACGCCAACCCGTGTGGCATTGCGGTGTCGTCGATCTCGGTTGCCGATGCGCACCGCAAGGCCCACGAGTGCGACCCGCTGAGCGCGTTCGGTGGCGTCATCGCGGCCAACACGGCCGTGACCGAGGAGATGGCCGAGACCGTCGCGGACATCTTCACCGAGGTGATCGTCGCTCCCGCCTTCGAGCCGGGCGCCGTCGAAATCCTGAGCCGCAAGAAGAACATTCGCATCCTGGTGGCGAGCGAACCGCAGCCCGGCGGCACCGAGTTCCGTCAGGTCAGCGGTGGCCTGCTGGTGCAGCAGCGTGACGCGCTCGATGCCGCGGGCGACGACCCGCTGAACTGGACCCTGGCGACCGGCAGCCCGGCGGACCCGGAGACGTTGGCCGACTTGGTGTTTGCCTGGCGCGCGTGCCGCGCCGTGAAGTCGAACGCGATCGTGGTCGCTGCCAACGGCGCCACCGTCGGCGTCGGCATGGGCCAGGTGAACCGCGTCGACGCGGCGCGACTGGCGGTCGAGCGGGGCGGTGACCGCGTCAAGGGCGCCGTCGCTGCCTCCGACGCCTTCTTCCCGTTCCCGGACGGTCTGCAGACCCTGACCAACGCCGGCGTGAAAGCCATTGTGCACCCGGGTGGTTCGGTCCGTGACGACGAAGTGACCGCGGCCGCCGCGGCTGCGGGCATCACGCTGTACCTGACCGGGGCGCGGCACTTCGCCCACTAGATTCACAGGCTGAATGGCCAGGTTCGCACGGAGATGATCCGGGCAAACCTGGCCATTCGCCGTTCAGAGGCTGAGCAGCGCTGCAGTGTCCCGAGGGGCCACCGCATCGTTCATGCGGTACTGCCAGGAGGCGGCCCAGCGCTCGGGGAAGCACCGCTGCAGGAGGCCGAGCATGATCGGCACGGCGGTCGAGGCTCCCGGAGAGGCGCCCAGCAGTCCTGCGATGGTGCCGTCGGCCGACGTGACGAGCTCGGTTCCCGATTGCAACACGCCGACGCGCTTCGGGTCCGGTGTGACGAGCTGAGCCCGCTGTCCGGCCGGTATCAGCTCCCAGTCGCCGGGGTCGGCCTCCGGGTAGAACCGTTGCAGCTGTTTGATCTTGCCGCTGAGCGGGGTGAGCAGCTCGCCGATCAGATAGCGCACCAGGGTCAGGCTCTGCAGGGCCGCGGCGGCCAGTACATGCAGGTTGTGCCACCGCAGCGTGGTGAAGAAGTCGGTGAGCCTGCCGCCTTTGAGCAGCTTGGTGCTGAACGTCGCATACGGGCCGAACATGAGGTAGCCCTTGCCGTCGACGACGCGTTTGTCCAAGTGCGGCACCGACATCGGCGGGGCTCCTATCGCCGCCTGGCCGTACACCTTGGCATCGTGCTGTGCGACGACGTCGGGTTGCGCGCACCGCAGGAACGCTGCGCCGACGGGCAACACACCGTAGCCGCGGACCTCGGGAACGTGCGCGCGCTGCAGCAGCCGCAGGGCGAACCCACCGGCTCCGACGAACACGTGGCGCGCCCTCAGCTGAAACCTGTTGTGCGACTCCGTACGTCGGCCGCCGACCAACCAGGTGCCGTCCGGATCCTGGCGTAGCCGGCGCACCTCATGGCCGAGGCGGACCTCGCCGCCGTTCGAGGTGATGATGCGGGTCAGTCCGCGGGTGAGCGCTCCGAAGTCGACATCGGTGCCGCCGGGGTGGCGGGTGGCCGCAATCGGTTGCGCCGGATCGCGGCCCGCCATCACCAGCGGGGCCCATTCGGCGATGGTCGCGGGGTCGTCGCTGAATTCCAGATCGGCGAAAAGCGGATCGGAGCGCAGGGTTTCGAATCGGCGCCGGAGGTAGGCCACATCGTGGTCGCCGAACACCACGTCCATGTGCGGCGTGCCGTGGACGAAAGTCGCCGGGTCCAGCAGGCCCTGCTGGACCAGATGTGCCCACCAGCGGCGGGACAACTGGAACTGTGCGGCGATCTGCGTGGGCGCGCTGCCGTCTTGGGGATCGGGCATGTAGTTGAGTTCGCAGTAGCCGGAGTGGCCCGTGCCGGCGTTGTTCCACGGCCCGCTGCTCTCCGTGGCGATGTCGGATGCCCGCTCCACCAACACAATGCGCCACTGTGGTTCCAATGTGCTGATCATGGCGCCCAGGGTGGCAGACATGATGCCGCCACCGATGAGGACGACGTCGGCGACTTCCGGTTCAACGGTGTTCATGGTTGCTCCTTGTCTCGTTACTCCAGCATCACCCCCGAGAATTCGATCCGTCCAATGAATGTTCTGGCGATTATCATCCGAATATGGATCAATGGATGAGTCTGCTCGCGCCGCAGCTTCGGGCGCTCGAAGAGCTCGACTCCCAGGCCGGGCACATGACCCGTGCCGCCGACAGCCTGGGTATTCCGCAGTCATCGATGAGTCGGCGCATCCACGCCTTGGAGAAGATGCTCGGCGTCCGGCTGCTCACTCAGGAGGGGCGGACGGTGCGGCTGACGCCGGTCGCGGTGCAGCTTGCCGAACAGGCACGGCGCCCGTTGCGCGAGCTCGAAGCGACGGTCGAGACGATCGCCGGCGAAGCCGACCCCGAACACGGGACCATCCGGTTCGGCTTCCCCCTGACGATGGGGGCCGGCGTGGTGCCGAACCTGGTCACCGAATTCCACCGGCGCGCACCGGGAATCCGGCTGCAGATGAAGCAGGCGCACGGCAGTGAACTCGCCGCGGATCTGAAGGCCGGGATGCTTGACGTCGCCGTCGTGATACCGCCGCCCGACGGCGTCGAACATGTGGTGATCGGCGGACAACACATCCGGGCCGTGTTACCGGCGGCCCATCCGCTCGCGGCCCGTCGCCGTCTTCGGCTGGACGAACTGCGCGACGAGACCTTCATCGCCAACCCGGCCAGCTATCACCTGCGTCAGGCGACGGAAAGCTGGTGCCGTGACGCGGGTTTCGTTCCGCACGTGCCCGTGGAGATCACCGAGTTCTCGACCATCCGCGAGCTGGTCGGCCGGGGGATGGGCATCGCGCTGCTGCCGCACGACGAGCACACCTCGCGCAAGGTCCGGGAAATCCCGTTGACGCCCAACAACTATCAGCGACAGATCGCGCTGGCGTGGGCGCCGACCGCCGGCACTCCCGCAGCGCGCAGGCTGCTGGCCTTCCTGCGTACGGAGTGGGCGGCCAAGGCCGCCCACAACCGCTGACGGCGCGTGAATTAGGACGCGACCTCGCCGGACTGCTGCGTGGTCGTGGCGTATTCGAAGAAGTCGACGATCTCGTCGACGGCCTTGCGGGCGTCCGGGTTGACGTCGAAGCTCAGCTGGAACATGTGCATCGCCTTGTCCCACACCTGAACCCACGCCTGCGCACCCGCCGCCCGCAACGCGTCAGCGAGCGCGAACGAGTCGTTGCGCAGCATCTCGTTGTTGCCGACCTGCAGGAGCGTCGGTCCCAGGCCGTGCAGGTCGGCCTCGGTCGGCATCTCGGGCACCGGGTGCGTGCCGTTCTTCGTGGCGAAGACGTCGTAGAGGTACTTCACTGCCATGAACGGGAACAGCACGTCGCGGTGTTCGAGCATCGCGTTGTACTTCAAGTTCATGTCGGACGACGTCAGGGGCGACAGCAGAATCTGGCCGGCGGGTACCTGCAGGCCCGCGTCCCGCGCCGCGAGCGCCGTGCCGGTCGCGATCAGGCCGCCGGCGGAGTCGCCCGCGAAGACGATCTTCTGCGCGTCGACGCCCGCGCCCAGCACCATGCGGTAGGCGCACACGCCGTCGGCGATGGCGTCCTCGATCAGCGCCTGTGGAGCCAGTCGATAGCCGACGTTCAGGACCCGGGCGCCGGTCGCGGCCGAGAGCTTGCTGGCCCACCGCCGGTGCGAGTTCAGCCCGAGGGTGATCAGCGCCGAACCGTGGAAGTAGATGATCACGCGATCGGATCCCTGGGCGCGCGGCGCGACGATCCATTCGGCGTCGCAGTCGTCGAGCTTGATCGGCGTCACCGTGGTGCCGGGCAGGGCGCGGAACGCGCGGAAGGGCCCGTCGATGATGTCGTAGCGGCCGCGCTGGACCAGCTCCGGATAGAACCGGTTGACCACCAGGCCGATGAGCGTGAGCAGGGCGATTACCGGTCGGACGAACACCGCGGTGAGCCCGCCGAGCAGTCGGCTCTGCCACGCGGCGGGGCCGAACTCGAGGTCGGTGGGGCGGTGAGTCCAGTCGAGCGAGTTCACGATACCGAGGGTACTGGGTAAAGCTCCGGAGCCCAAGGGGCTGCCGCTCACCGTGCACCGTCGTAGCGTGGAGGTCGTGACATCACCTAACGACCTTCCAGCCGACCTGCCGCGGACCGTCGGCGAGCTCAAGGCCTCGGGCCACCGTGAGCGGGGCATCAAGACCGAGATTCGCGAGAACCTGCTGGCAGCGCTGGCTGACGGCAAGGACGTCTGGCCCGGCATCTTCGGCTTCGAGGACACCGTCCTGCCGCAACTGGAGCGCGCGCTGATCGCCGGACACGACGTCGTGCTGCTCGGCGAACGCGGCCAGGGCAAGACCCGTCTGCTGCGCGGTCTGGTCGGTCTGCTGGACGAGTGGACGCCCGTCATCGCGGGCTCGGAGCTGGGTGAGCACCCGTACTCGCCGATCACGCCCGAGTCGATCCGCCGGGCCGCGGATTCCGGCGACGACCTGCCGGTCACCTGGCAACACCGCAGCGAGCGCTACTTCGAGAAGCTGGCGACGCCCGACACCAGCGTCGCCGACCTCGTCGGCGACATCGACCCCATCAAGGTGGCCGAGGGGCGGAGTCTGGGTGACCCGGAAACCATCGCCTACGGCCTCATCCCGCGGGCGCACCGCGGCATCGTCGCGATCAACGAGCTGCCCGACCTCGCCGAGCGCATCCAGGTCGCCATGCTCAACGTGATGGAGGAGCGGGACATCCAGGTGCGGGGCTACACGCTGCGCCTGCCGCTGGACGTGCTCGTGGTGGCCAGCGCCAACCCCGAGGACTACACCAACCGTGGCCGCATCATCACTCCGCTGAAGGACCGCTTCGGCGCCGAGATCCGCACTCACTACCCGCTTGAGCTCGACGCGGAGGTCGGCGTCATCAGGCAGGAAGCGCACCTGGCTGCCGAGGTCCCGGAGTACCTGCTGCAGATCCTGGCCCGGTTCGCCCGGTACCTGCGCGAGTCGCAGTCGATCGATCAGCGGTCGGGTGTCTCGGCCCGCTTCGCCATCGCGGCGGCCGAGACCGTCGGCGCCGCGGCCCAACACCGCTCCGCGATTCTGGGTGAACAGGATCCGGTCGCGCGCGTGGTCGATCTGCAGACCATCATCGGCGTGCTGCGCGGCAAGTTGGAATTCGAATCCGGTGAGGAAGGCCGCGAACAGGCCGTCCTGGAGCACCTGCTGCGGCGGGCGACGGCGGACACCGCGCAGCGGCTGCTCGGCGGCATCGACGTCGGTTCGTTGGTCGCCGCGGTGGAAGGGGATTCACCGGTCACGACGGGCGAGCGGGTGTCGGCCAAGGACGTGTTGGCCGCGCTGCCGGACCTGCCGGTGATCGATGCCATCGCCGACCGGCTGGGCGCGCAGTCCGACGGCGAGCGGGCAGCAGCCGTCGAACTGGCGCTGGAAGCGCTGTATCTGGCCAAGCGCATCGACAAGACCTGCGACGACGGCGAAACGGTATATGGCTAACCACCTCTCGCGGTACTCGCGCTACACCGGCGGGCCCGACCCGCTGGCGCCTCCCGTCGACCTGCGGGAGGCGCTGGAGCAGATCGGGCAGGACGTCATGGAGGGCGCGTCGCCCCGGCGCGCCCTCTCCGAGTTGCTGCGCCGTGGCACCCAGAACATGCGCGGCGCCGACCGACTGGCCGCCGAGGCCAACCGGCGTCGTCGGGAGTTGTTGTCGCGCAACAACCTTGACGGCACCCTGCAGGAGATCAAGAAGCTGCTCGACGAGGCGGTGCTCGCCGAGCGCAAGGAACTGGCCCGCGCGCTCGATGACGACGCACGGTTCGGCGAACTGCAGTTGGAGTCGTTGTCGCCGTCGCCGGCGAAAGCAGTGCAGGAGCTGTCCGAATACGACTGGCGATCGGCCGAAGCCCGGCAGAAGTACGAGCAGATCAAGGACCTGCTGGGCCGGGAGATGCTGGACCAGCGATTCGCCGGCATGAAAGATGCGCTGCAGAACGCCACCGATGAGGACCGTCAAGCCGTCAATGACATGCTCGACGACCTGAACAACCTGCTGGAGAAGCACGCCAACGGCGACGATACCCAACAGGATTTTCAGGATTTCATGGCCAAACACGGCCAGTTCTTTCCCGAGAATCCACAGAACGTCGACGAACTGCTGGACTCCCTGGCCAAGCGGGCCGCCGCCGCGCAGCGGTTCCGCAACAGCCTGTCACCCGATCAACGAGCCGAGTTGGATGCGTTGGCGCAGCAGGCTTTCGGGTCGCCGTCGTTGATGAACGCGCTCGACCGGCTCGATGCCAATCTGCAGGCCGCCCGCCCGGGTGAGGACTGGACCGGCGAGCGGAATTTCACCGGAAACAACCCGCTGGGCATGGGGGAGGCCGCACAGGCGATGGAGGACATCGCCGAGCTGGAGCAACTGGCGGAACAACTTTCGCAGAGTTACGCCGGCGCGCAGATGGACGACGTCGATCTGGACATGCTCGCCCGGCAATTGGGAGACGAGGCCGCCGTCGATGCCCGCGCCCTCGCGGAACTGGAACGCACCCTGATGAACCAGGGCTTCCTGGACCGCGGTTCCGACGGGCAGTGGCGGTTGTCGCCCAAGGCGATGCGGCAGTTGGGTCAGGCAGCGCTCCGCGACGTGGCGCAACAGCTTTCCGGCCGTCACGGCGAGCGGGACACCCGTCGCGCCGGCGCCGCAGGCGAACTGACCGGGGCCACCCGGCCGTGGCAGTTCGGCGATACCGAGCCGTGGAACGTCACCCGCACCTTGACCAATGCGGTACTGCGACAAGCGGGTACGGGTCAGGACGGGCCGTTGCGCATCACCGTGGACGATGTGGAGATCTCGGAGACCGAGACCCGCACCCAGGCTGTGGTGGCGCTGCTGGTGGACACCTCGTTCTCGATGGTCATGGAGAACCGGTGGCTTCCGATGAAGCGGACCGCCCTGGCGCTCAACCACCTGGTGAGTACCCGGTTCCGGTCAGATGCGTTGCAGATCATCGCTTTCGGCCGGAATGCCCGCACCGTCTCGGCGGCCGAACTGACGGGGCTGGAAGGCGTCTACGAGCAGGGCACCAACCTGCACCACGCGCTGTTGCTCGCCGGCCGGCATCTGCGTCGTCATCCCAATGCCCAGCCGGTCGTCCTCGTCGTCACCGACGGTGAGCCCACGGCCCACCTCGAGCAGTACCGCAACGGCACCGAGACGTTCTTCGACTACCCGCCGCACCCGCGCACCATCGCTTTCACGGTGCGCAGCTTCGACGAGGTGGCCCGGCTGGGCGCGCAGATCACGATCTTCCGGCTGGGCAGCGATCCCGGCTTGGCGCGGTTCATCGATCAGGTGGCCCGGCGCGTCGAAGGCCGCGTCGTCGTGCCCGAGCTCGACGGGCTGGGGGCTGCGGTGGTCGGCGACTACCTCCGCTCGCGGCGGCGGCGTCGGTAACCACTCCACGGCGGGGTAACCACCTCACGCGAGGGTAACCACTTCACGCGAGGGTAACCACCTCACGCGAGGGTAACCACCTCACGGCGAGCGGCCGTGTTTGTACCGCGACACGCCACCGCACCTGTACCTGAGCGCACGCTCGTCGCCTCCGAGCGGCCCCAAAGTACACGCCAGTCGCGGCGTGTTGCGTACAAACACGGCCGCTCGCGGGAATGAGGGCTCGCGGGAATGAGGGCTCGCGGGAAAGAGAGCTCGCGGGAAGTGAGCTAAGTGGTCGGCGGCTTGCGCTTCTTGCACTTGATGCCGACGCGGCCCCACAGCGAGAAGCCGCGGATGGTGACGCGCGGGGCGCCGGGGGTGCCCTGCTGACCGAGGTGGTCGAACGCGCCCATGACACCGACGCCGTGCACGTCGACGTTGACCTCGGGCGGCAGCAGGATGGTCTGCCCGCCGAAGATCGAGTAGGAGTGGATCTCGACGTCCGGTGAGGTGAAATCGGCGTAGCGCAGATCGATGACACCGCCACCGAAGAGTGAGAACGACGTCAGCCGCTGCGGCACGTTCCAGCGGCCCCGGCGCTCGAATCCGCTCATGATCGCCAGCAGCAGCGTCGAGGGCGCGGGATGGCATTCGCCGCCCGTTTCCCACGGCGCGGTGGTGATGTACGGCAGGTCGGCGCTCAGCTTCGACAGTTCGGCGTACGTCTGCGCGGAATAAGCGCGGTTCAGCCGGTCTTCGTACTCGGACATCGGCAGCCGGCCCTGCGCGGCCGCATCGCTGAGGAGGTGAGCGACCTGGATCCGGTCGGTATCGGCGGCGCGCATCTGTGCGCGCGAACCTGGGGTGCTCATCAACTCGAGCCTACGACGATCACAGCGACTTGCAAGGCTCTTGAGGCAAACTGTGGCCGCATCGATGTCCCATCCGTTACGGGATATGGATCACTTATTCCAGTTCGGCTGCCGCTTCTGGAGGAAGGCCATCATGCCTTCCCGGGCCTCGTCGGAGACGAACAGCTGCGCCGACTGCTTGGCCAGCTTCTCGGCGTCGCGGTCGAAATCGGCCAGGATCGACGCCGTGGTCAGTGCCTTGGATGCGGCCAGACCCTGCGGTGAACCCTTGGTGATCTCGTCCGTCAGCTTTGCCACGGTTGCCGGTACGTCATCGGTCGCGACGGTCACCAGGCCGATGCGTTCGGCTTCCTCGGCGCCGAACTTCTCGCCTGTCACGAAGTAGCGACCGGCCGCGCGGGCCGTCATCTTCGGCAGCAGTGTCAGCGAGATGATCGAGGGCGCCACGCCGATCCTGGCCTCGGTGAGGGCGAAAGTGCTGGCGGTACCCGCGACCACGAGGTCGCAGGCACCGATCAACCCCATGCCGCCGGCGCGGACGTGACCATCGATCGCGGCGATCACGGGAACGGGTAGCTCCAGAATCGACCGCAGCAGCCCGGCCGCCTCCAGCGCACGTGCGGTGGCCAGGTCGCCGGGGTCGCGCCCCGCGGCTTCACTCAGATCGGCCCCGGCGCAGAACGTGCCGCCGGTGTGGCCGAGCACCACGACCCGCACGCCCGGATCGTCCGCAGCATCGGTGAGGCCCTGCCGCAACTGGTCCACCAGCGCGGTCGACATCGCATTGCGGTTGTGCGGTGAGTCCAGCGTCAGCCGGGCGACACCGTTTTCGACGGAGTAGTGGACCAGTGCGGTCATGAGACTTTCCTGTCAGTACGAGCGCGGCAGACCCAGCGAGGTCTGCGCCACGAAGTTAAGCACCATCTCACGGCTGACCGGAGCGATGCGCGCCAGTCGCGACGCCGTGACCGCGGCGGCGATGCCGTACTCCTTCGTCAGGCCGTTGCCGCCGAGCGACTGCACGGCCTGGTCGACCGCGCGGACCGAGGCCTCGCCTGCGGCGTACTTGGCCATGTTGGCGGCTTCGGCGGCACCGAAGTCGTCACCGGCGTCGTACAGCGTGGCGGCCTTCTGCATCATCAGCTTGGCCAGCTCGAGCTCGATGTGGATCTGAGCCAGCGGGTGCGAGATGCCCTGGTGCGAACCGATCGGCACCTTCCAGACCTGACGGGTCTTGACGTACTCGGTCGCGGTGCGGATCGCGAGTCGACCGGTGCCGACGGCCATGGCCGCACCGATGATCCGCTCCGGGTTCAGGCCCGCGAACAGCTGCGCGATCGCGGCGTCCTCGGAGCCGACGAGCGCGTCGGCGGGCAGCCGCACCTCGTCCAGGAACACCTGGAACTGGCTCTCGGGGCTGATGATCTCCATCTCGATCTTGGTCCAGCTCAGGCCCGGTGCATCGGTTGGGACCACGAACAGTGCCGGCTTGAGGTTGCCGGTCTTGTGGTCCTCGGTGCGCCCGACGACCAGCACGGCGTCGGCCTGGTCGATGCCCGAGATGAAGACCTTCTGGCCGGACAGGATCCAGTCGCCGCCGTCGCGGCGCGCCGTCGTGGTGATGCGGTGGCTGTTGGAGCCGGCGTCGGGTTCGGTGATCGCGAAGGCCATGGTGAGCGAGCCGTCCGCGAGACCCGGCACCCAGCGCTTCTTCTGATCTTCGGTGCCGTACTTGGAGATGATGGTGCCGTTGATGGCCGACGAGACCACCATCATCAGCAGCGGACAGCCGTTGGCGGCCATCTCTTCCATGACCAGGCTCAGCTCGTACATGCCGGCACCGCCACCGCCATACTCCTCGGGCATGTTGACGCCCAGGAAGCCGTGCTTGCCTGCCTCGGCCCACAATTCGTCGGTGTGCTGGCCGGCGCGGGCCTTCTCCAGGAAGTAGTCCTGGCCGAACTTCGAGGCCATCGCGACGACGGCCTCGCGGAGCGCCTTGCGCTCGTCGGATTCGATGAAAGACATGGTCATTCTCCTTCTGGGGTTTCGACCCGGGCCAGCACAGCGCCGACATCGACCTGTTGGCCGGGTTGCACGTTGAGTTCGGTGAGCACACCGGAATCCGGTGCGGCGATGGTGTGTTCCATCTTCATGGCTTCCAGCCAGATCAGGGGCTGGCCGGCGGTGACCGAGTCACCGATGGCCGCACCGACCCGGACCACGAGTCCGGGCATCGGCGCCAGCAGCGAGCCCTGCGCGACCGCCGCGTCCGGGTCCGGGAATCGCGGCTGGGCCACGAGGTGGACGGCACCGGCGGGGGAGTCGACGAAAACGTCGGCACCGTATCGGGCGACGTCGAACGAACGTTCAACTCCGTTGACCGACAACACCACTCGAGTGGGATCGGCGGTCACGACGGTGACGTCGTCGCGGTCGGGCAGCTCGACGCCGGCGCGCGCGTATCGGTACCGCACCTGGTGTTCGGCGCCGGCCGCGTCACTGTACGTACGGCTCTGGTAGCCCGATGCGAGGTTCCGCCAACCACTCGGTGCGGCGGCGAAAACCGTTGCTGTGGCGCGGTTGTGCGCGGCGTCGGCCAGCGCCGCTGCGACGGCGGACAGCGTGACGTCGGTGTCCGCCGGTGCCGCCAGGTCGGCCAGACCGTGCGTGTCGAAGAACGCGGTGTCGGTGTCACCGGCCCGGAACGCGGGGTGCCGCAACACGTTCACCAACAGGTCGCGGTTGGTGCGCAGGCCGTGGATGCGTGCGCGGGACAGCGCATCGGCGAGGATCGCCGCGGCGCGGTCGCGTGTCGGTCCGAACGAGATGACCTTGGCCAGCATCGGGTCGTAGAACACCGACACCACCGAGCCGTCGACGATGCCGGAGTCGACGCGCGTTCCGGCGCGACCCAGAAGGCTGAATTCGGTCCGGACACCCGGTACGTCGAATCGGTGCACCGTCCCGGCCTGCGGCTGCCAGTCCTTGGCCGGGTCCTCGGCGTAGAGCCGGGCCTCGATCGAATGTCCGTACGTCGCGGGCGGTTCCGGCGCGAGCACACCGCCGTCGGCCACATCCAATTGCAGTTCGACAAGGTCCAGTCCGGTGGTCTCCTCGGTGACCGGGTGCTCGACCTGCAGGCGGGTGTTCATCTCCAGGAAGAAGAAGTCGCCACCTCCGTCGGACATGAACTCGACGGTGCCGGCGCCGGTGTACCCGATCGCGGTGGCCGCCAGCCGGGCCGCCTCGAACAGCTTGGCGCGCATGCCCGGCGTCCGCTCCACGAGCGGGGACGGCGCTTCCTCGATGACCTTCTGGTGGCGGCGCTGGATGGAACATTCGCGTTCGCCGACGGCCCACACCGTGCCGTGCGCATCGGCCATCACCTGGACCTCGATGTGGTGACCGCTGGCGAGATAGCGCTCGCAGAACACCGTCGGATCACCGAACGCGGACTGGGCCTCGCGCTGCGCCGCCGCGACTTCGGCCGGTAGCGCGGACAATTCGCGCACCACCCGCATGCCGCGACCACCGCCGCCGGCGGACGCCTTGATCAGTACCGGCAGTTGGTCTGCGGTGACGGTGTCGGGGTCCAGCTCGGTCAGCACCGGAACGCCGGCCGCCGACATCAGCTTCTTGGCCTCGATCTTGGAGCCCATGGCCTGCACGGCGGCCACCGGCGGGCCGATCCACGTCAGCCCGGCGTCCTGCACCGCCGCCGCGAAATCCGGGTTCTCCGAGAGGAATCCGTAGCCGGGGTGAATGGCGTCGGCGCCGGACGCCTTGGCCGCGGCGATCAGCTGGGTGGCGTCGAGATAACCGGTGCGACCCTCGAGCCGCACCCGGTCGTCGGCCTCGGCGACGTGCGGGGCGGCGGCGTCGGGGTCGGTGTACACCGCGACGGTGCCGATGCCGAGCCGGCGGCAGGTGGCGAACACCCGGCGGGCGATTTCGCCGCGGTTGGCGACAAGGACTTTTGTGATCATGGAGCTACTCACATCCGGAAGACGCCGAAGTTCGACGTCCCCTCGATCGGCGCATTGGCAATGGCGGACAAGCACATTCCCAGCACGGTGCGGGTGTCGCGGGGGTCGATTATGCCGTCGTCGTAGAGCCGTCCGGACAGGAACGCCGGCAGCGACTCGGCGTCGATCTGCGCTTCGACGGCGGCACGCAGTGCCGCGTCGGCGGCTTCGTCGACCTGGCCGCCGCGGGCTTCGGTGGCCGCGCGGCTGACGATGGAAAGCACGCCGGCCAGCTGCGCGCCGCCCATCACCGCGGATTTCGCGCTGGGCCAGGCGAACAGGAACCGTGGGTCGTAGGCCCGGCCGCACATGCCGTAGTGGCCGGCGCCGTAGGAGGCGCCGATGAGCAGCGAGATGTGTGGCACCTTCGAATTGGAGACGGCGTTGATCATCATCGAGCCGTGCTTGATCATCCCGCCTTCCTCGTACGCCTTGCCGACCATGTAGCCGGTCGTGTTGTGCAGGAACAGCAATGGCGTGTCGGACCGGTTGGCCAGCTGGATGAACTGGGTCGCCTTCTGTGATTCCTCGCTGAACAACACGCCGCGCGCGTTGGCCAGGATGCCGACCGGGTAGCCCCACAGGTTGGCCCAGCCGGTCACCAGCGACGAGCCGTACAGCGGCTTGAACTCGTCGAAGTCCGAGCCGTCGACGATGCGGGCGATGACGTCGCGCGGATCGAACGGGATGCGCAGATCGGCGCCGACGATGCCCAGCAGTTCGTCTTCGGGATACAGCGGCGGCACCACCGGCGCCGGCGTCGGGCCCTGCTTGCGCCAGTTCAGCCGGGCCACGATGCGCCGGCCGATGCGGATGGCGTCGAGCTCGTCCTGCGCGAAGTAGTCGCCGAGACCCGAGGTGCGGGAGTGCATTTCGGCGCCACCGAGGGATTCGTCGTCGGATTCCTCGCCGGTGGCCATCTTGACCAGCGGCGGGCCGGCCAGGAACACCTTGGAGCGTTCCTTGATCATCACCACGTGGTCGGACATGCCGGGGATGTAGGCGCCGCCGGCGGTCGAGTTGCCGAACACCAACGCGATGGTCGGGATGCCCTCCGCCGACAGCCGGGTGAGGTCGCGGAACATCGCGCCGCCGGGAATGAAGATTTCCTTCTGCGTGGGCAGATCCGCGCCGCCCGACTCGACCATCGAGATCACCGGCAGCCGGTTCTCGCGGGCAATCTGGTTGGCGCGCAGGATCTTCTTGAGCGTCCACGGATTGCTCGTGCCGCCCTTGACGGTCGGATCGTTGGCAACGATCAGGCACTCGACGCCCTCGACGACACCGATACCGGTGACGAGGCTGGCACCGACGACGAAGTCGCTGCCCCACGCAGCCAGCGGACTGAGCTCCAGGAACGGCGAGTCCGGATCCACGAGCTGCTCGATGCGCTCGCGCGCGGTCAGCTTGCCGCGGGCATGGTGGCGGTCAACGTATTTCGCGCCGCCTCCGGCCAGCGCCTTGGCGTGTTCGGCATCCAGCTCGGTGAGCTTGGCCGTCATCGCCGCGGCTGCTTCGGTGTAGCCCGCCGCCGCGGTGTCGAGCCGAGATTTGAGGGCGGTCATGACTGGAATCCCAACGTCTTGGCAGCCAGCGAGGTGAGAATCTCGGTGGTGCCGCCGCCGATGCCGATGATGCGCATGTCGCGGTACTGCCGTTCGATTTCCGACTCGGCCATGTAGCCCATGCCGCCGAACAACTGGACGCCCGCATTGGCCACCCACTCACCGGCCTCGACGGCCGTGTTCTTCGCGAAACAGACCTCGGCGATCAGGTTCGTCTCACCGGCGAGCTCCCGCTCGACCAGGTGATGCGTGTACACCCGGGCGACGTCGATGCGCCGCGCCATCTCGGCGAGGGTGTTCTGCACCGACTGCCGCGTGATGAGCGGCCGGCCGAACGTCTCCCGGTCCCGGCACCACTGCACGGTCAGGTCCAGGCAGCGCTGCGCGCTCGCATACGCCTGCGCGGCAAGGCCGACCCGCTCGGAGACGAAGGCGCCGGCGATCTGTAGGAAGCCGGAGTTCTCGGGCCCGACCAGGTTGGCGGCCGGGACACGGACGTCGACGTAGGACAGCTCGGCGGTGTCCGACGAGCGCCAGCCCATCTTCTCCAGCTTGCGGCTGACGGTGAAGCCCGGCGTGTCCTTGTCCACCACGATCAGCGAAACACCCGCTGCGCCAGGGCCTCCGGTGCGCACCGCTGTCACCACATAGTCGGCACGCACACCCGAGGTGATGTAGGTCTTGGCGCCGTTGATGATGAAGTCGTCACCGTCGCGGTCGGCGCGGGTGGTCAGGTGCCCGACGTCCGAGCCGCCGCCGGGTTCGGTGATGGCCAGGGAGCCGATCATCTTGCCCTGCAACGTCGGTCGCACGTAGGTGTCGATCAGTCGCTGGTCGCCGGAGGCGATCATGTGCGGCGTGGAGATGCCGCAGGTGAACAGCGACGCGAAGACGCCGCCGGGCACGCCGGCGTAATGCAGCTCCTCGCAGACGATCACGGCGTCGGCGCCGTCGCCGCCCCCGCCGCCAACGGACTCGGGCGCCTGGGCGCCCAACAGTCCGGCGGCACCGGCTGCCTCGTGCAGCGAACGGGGCAGCTCGCCGCTGCGCTCCCATTCGTCGACGTGGGGGAGGATCTCGCGTTCGGCGAACGCGCGCACGGTCTTTCGCAGTGCGTCACGTTCGGGCGTGGTCCAGATGCTCACGAAAACAGTTCCTCCGGGATGTCGAGATGGCGGGTTCGTAGCCATTCCCCGAGGCCCTTGGCCTGGGGATCGAATCGGGCCTGATACGCGACGCCTTCGCCGAGGATGCCCTCGATGACGAAGTTGATGGCGCGCAGGTTGGGCAGCAGGTGTCGGGTCACGGGCAGCTCGGCTGCCTCGGGCAGGAGCTCGCGCAGCTTCTCGACCGTCAATGCGTTTGCCAGCCAACGCCATTGGTCGTCCGTGCGGACCCAGACCCCGACATTGGCAGAGCCGCCCTTGTCGCCGCTGCGGGCCCCGGCGATGGTGCCCAGCGGTGCGCGACGGACCGGCCCGGCGGGCAGGGGTTCCGGCAGCGCCGGATCGTCGACCGGTCCCAGCGTCACCGTCTCGGCGGACGGCGCGATGTTGGTGCGGGTGCCATCGGCCAGTACTGCCACGTGCGGCACCAGGGCCGCGTCGACGTAGCCGGGCTTGAACAGGCCGTACACCTGGCCGTCGCCCGGGGGCGCGGTGGTGGTGAAGCCCGGGTAGCTGGCCAGCGCGAGTTCGACTGCCGCTGCGGAGAATTGGCGGCCGACCTTGGCCGGATCGGGGTCGCGCACCACGCAGTGCAGCAGCGCGCTGGCGCGCTCCTCGGTGTCGGCGTCGGGATGATCGGTCCGCGCCAGCGTCCACTGCAACTCGGCCGGGCGCTGCGTGATGCCGGCCTCCAGCTGGCGCTGCAGCAGATCGGCCTTCGCCTCGATGTCGAGGCCGGTGAGGATGAACGACGCGGCATTGCGGAAGCCGCCGATGCTGTTGAGGGACACCTTCAACGTGGGCGGCGGCGCCTCGCCGCGGACGCCGGAGATGCGGACCCGGTCCGCGCCGTCGGACGTCAGCTCCAGCGAGTCGACCCGCAGGGTCGCGTCGGGGTTGGCGTAACGCGCGCCGGTGATCTCGTACAGCAGCTGCGCGGTGACGGTGTCGACGCTGACGCGTCCGCCGGTGCCGGGGTGCTTGGTGATCACCGACGACCCGTCGGCGGAGATCTCCGCCAGCGGGAAACCGGGGCGGATGAGGTCGGGAATCTCGGTGAAGAAGCTGAAGTTGCCACCGGTGGCCTGCATGCCGCATTCGATGACGTGGCCGGCGGCGATGGCGCCGGCGAGTGCGTCGTAGTCGGTTCGGGCCCAGCCGAAGTGGGCGGCGGCCGGTCCGACGATCACCGAGGCGTCGGTGACCCGGCCGGTGACGACGACGTCGGCGCCGGACTTCAGGCAGTCCACGATGCCCCAGGCGCCGAGGTAGGCGTTGGCCGACAGCGGGGTGCCGAAGCCGAGCTCGTCAGCGCGCGCCACGAGATCGTCGCCCTCGACGTGTGCCACGTTGACCGACAGCCCGAGCTTGTCGGCCAGGGCGCGTACCGCTGCTGCCAGGCCCGCCGGATTGAGGCCGCCGGCGTTGGCCACGATCTTCACGCCCTTGTCCAGGGCGAGGCCGAGGGACTGCTCCAGTTGGCGCAGGAAGGTCTTGGCGTACCCGAGGTCGGGGTTCTTGGCCCGGTCCCGCGCGAGGATCAGCATGGTCAGCTCGGCGAGGTAGTCGCCGGTCAGGTAGTCCAGCTCACCCCCGGCGAGCATCTCGTGCATCGCCGCCAGCCGGTCGCCATAGAACCCTGAGCAGTTACCGATCCGGACTGCTGGTGATGTCACACACACTCCCGTCGTTCAACCAACCGGTAGGGAGGTTAGTCGGTACTAGCGGTACCGAGTCAAGGGGGCTGGGGGTTGCGTGTTGCCCGGTTGGGGCGACGTTTTGGAGCCTACGCAGGTCGACGGCTATCCTGAGGTGCAATCGCTGCGCACGCGAGAAGCAATAGAGCGCCCCCAGGCCCTATTTGTTCGCGACGCGGCCGACCGCAAGCAATTCCGTTTAGTCAGAGAGGTGCACATCATGGCTGTGCCCAAGCGCAGGATGTCGCGCTCGAACACCCGTAGCCGTCGCGCGCAGTGGAAGGCCGAGGCCACTGGCCTGGTCAACGTGAACGTCGCAGGTCAGGCACACAAGGTGCCGCGTCGCCTGCTCAAGGCCGCGCGTCTGGGTCTGATCGACCTCGACCGCCGCGCCTGAACCGACTGACGGTTTTTCTCGCGCCCGCGTGGCGCGTCTTCTCAGTCCGCTCTCAGATGGTGGGGTGAGACTGTGCCTGTGCGAATCCTTGTAGTCGACGATGACCGCGCTGTACGCGAATCACTGCGTCGGTCACTGACTTTCAACGGGTACTCGGTCGAACTGGCGCAAGACGGTGTCGAGGCGCTGGAGCGCATCTCCAGCGACCGGCCCGACGCTGTCGTGCTCGACGACATGATGCCCCGGCTGGATGGGCGCGGTGTCTGCCGTCAGCTGCGCAGCAGCGGTGACGACCTTCCGGTGCTGATGCTGACCGCCCGTGACTCGATCGATGAGCGGGTGGCCGGCCTCGACGCCGGTGCCGACGATTACCTGCCGAAGCCTTTCGCGCTCGAGGAGCTCCTGGCCCGGATGCGGGCCCTGCTCCGCCGTACCGGCCCCGCCGACGGCGCCGAGTCGGCGGCGTTGACGTTTTCCGACCTCAGCCTCGATCCGGTGACCCGCGAGGTCACCCGGGGGTCCCGGTCGATCAGCCTGACCCGCACCGAGTTCTCGCTGCTCGAGATGCTCATCCACAACCCGCGCCGAGTACTCAGCCGCAGCCGGATCCTCGAAGAGGTGTGGGGCTTCGATTTTCCGACGTCGGGCAATGCCCTCGAGGTCTACGTCGGGTACCTGCGCCGCAAGACCGAGGCCGAGGGAGAACCACGCCTGATCCATACCGTGCGCGGCGTGGGTTACGTGCTGCGTGAGACGCCGCCCTGATGCTCGACAAGCTTCGCGCAACCGTGGATCGGAAGATGCGGGAAGTGCCGCAGATGCCGGCGACGACGCCGGACGGCACGGTGCAACACGACGCCAGCTCGGTGTCGCTGAAATGGCGCGTGATGCTGCTCGCGATGTCGATGGTGGCGATGGTCGTCGTCCTCATGTCGGTCGCGGTGTACGTGGTGGTGTCCAAGGCGCTGTACGGCGACATCGACAACCAGCTGCACAGCCGCGCGCAACTGCTCATCGAGAGTGGTTCGCTGGCCGTCGACCCCGGCAAGGCCATCGAGGGCACCGCCTACTCGGACGTCAATGCGATGTACGTCATCCCGGGCCAGTCGATCTACACCGCGAATCAGCAGGGGCAGACGCTGCCGCTCGGGACGCCGGAGAAGGACGTCATCGCCGGCAAGCTGCTGATGTCGTTGCGTACCACCAACTATCAGCGCGTGCTGGCGGTGCATCTGCAGTCGGGTAACTCGCTGCTGATCTCGAAGAATCTCTGGCCCACCAGCCAGGTGCTCAAACGGCTGGGCACCATTTTGCTCATCGTGGGTGGAATCGGCATGGCCGTCGCCGCGATCGCCGGTGGCACGGTCGCGCGGACCGGGCTGAGACCCGTGGCCCGGTTGACCGAGGCCACCGAACGCGTGGCCCGCACCGATGATCTGCGCCCCATCCCGGTGTACGGCAATGACGAATTGGCCAGGCTGACAGAGGCTTTCAACATGATGTTGCGGGCGCTCGCCGAGTCGAGAGACCGGCAGGCCCGGTTGGTGTCGGATGCCGGGCATGAGTTGCGCACACCGCTGACGTCACTGCGGACCAATGTCGAACTGCTGATGGCGGCCATGGCACCCGGTGCGCCGCCGTTCCCCGAGGAGGAGATGTCGGGTCTGCAGTCCGACGTCATCGCCCAGATCGAGGAGCTGTCCACGCTCGTCGGCGACCTGGTCGACCTGACCCGCGACGACGCCGCGGTGACGGTCCACGAGCCCGTCGAGATGGCCGAGGTCGTCGAGCGCAGTCTGGAACGAGTTCGCCGCCGCCGCAACGACATTGACTTCGACGTCGACATCGCCGGCTGGCAGGTGTACGGCGACGGGGCCGGGTTGTCCCGGGCGGTGCTGAACCTGCTCGACAACGCCGCCAAGTGGAGTCCGGCCGGCTCGGTGGTGGTGGTCCGGCTCGGGCGCATCAATCCGACGCACGCCGAGCTCGTGGTGTCCGACTGGGGGCCGGGTATCCCGCCGCAGGAGCGGGCGCTGGTGTTCGAGCGCTTCTACCGGTCGACGACGGCACGGGCGATGCCCGGTTCCGGTCTCGGGCTGGCCATCGTCAAGCAGGTTGTGCTCAAACATGGTGGCGCACTGCGGATCGAGGACACCGTGCCGGGCGGGTCGCCGCCGGGCACGTCGATCCATCTCGTGTTGCCGGGACGGCCCTCGGGCGTGACCGCAACACACCGGCCCTCTGGGCTGGACGTAACGGGCGTGACCACGGAAAATGAACCTGCCCGGACGGGGGAGGAAGTCTAGGGTGCGGCCTGTGGTGTCTCAGTGGATTCTCAGCCCGAAAGGGCACCGTCGGGTCATGTCGTTCGTTGTCCCGGCAACGGATCGGAAATACAGGAAGAGTGTCGACCAGTAATGACGAATCACCCGAGGTACTCGCAGCAGCCCGAGTCCGGTCGGCGTCCTGATTCCTATCAGTCCGCACCTGGCTACGGCGCGTCGCCGCAGCAGGGGTCGTCGTACGACTGGCGCTACGCCGGCCAGCAACAGAACACCGGGCAGTACCCCACGGGCAGCTACTCGACCGGTCAGTACCAGACGGGGCAGCACCAGACCGGTTCGTACACCACCGGCCAGTACTCGACGGGCCAGTACGGCACGCAGCCGTACGACCCCTATCGCAACGGGTCGCCGAACGGCCGGCCTTCGATCGCGCCCCGGCCGCAAAACCGTTCCCGCACAGGGCCTCTGATCGCCGGTATGGCGGCGGTGGCACTGGTGTCCGCGGGTATCGGCGGCGGCATCGTGATGCTGGCGCAGCCCGACTACTCGAGCAGCTCGACCTCGTTGGGCGGTTCGGCGCGCGGACAGCACGCCGGGAATGCGCCGATCGGTTCGGTGGAGCAGGTCGCCGCCAAGGTGGTGCCCAGTGTCGTGAAACTCGAGACCGACATGGGCCGGGCCTCCGAGGAGGGCTCGGGCATCATCCTGTCCGCCGACGGGCTCATCCTCACCAACAACCACGTGGTGGCCGGTGCCAAAGACGCCCCGCCGCCCGGGGCTCCGCCGGTGCAGACCAAGGTCACGTTCAACACCGGTAGCACCGCGACGTTCCAGATCGTCGGGACGGATCCGAGCAGTGACATCGCAGTCGTGCGGGCCAAGGGCGTCTCGGGCCTGACGCCCATCGCGCTGGGATCGTCGTCCAACCTGGTGGTGGGCCAGCAGGTGGTGGCCGTCGGTTCGCCGCTGGGTCTGCAGGGCACGGTGACCGAGGGCATCATCAGCTCGCTGAATCGCCCTGTCGCCGCCGGCGGCGATGCCAAGAACCAGAACACCGTGCTGGACGCCATCCAGACCGACGCCGCGATCAACCCCGGCAACTCCGGTGGCGCGCTCGTCAACATGAGCGGCGAGCTGGTCGGCATCAACTCGGCGATCGCGACGCTCGGCGGGGATTCCGGCCAGTCGCAGAGCGGTTCGATCGGCCTGGGCTTCGCCATTCCGGTGGACCAGGCCAAGCGCATCGCCGACGAGCTGATCAAGAACGGCATCGCCAGCCATGCGTCGCTCGGCGTGCAGGTGGGTAATGACAAGGCCATCGACGGGGCCAAGATCGTCGACGTCACCAACGGTGGGGCGGCCCAGTCGGCCGGTCTGCCGAGTGGTGTGGTGGTGACCAAGGTGGACGACCGGGTGATCAGCAGCGCCGACGCGCTGGTGGCCGCCGTGCGCTCGAAGGCGCCCGGCGACAAGGTCACGCTGACCTACCTCGACACCGCGGGCAAACCGCAGACCGTTCAGGTGACCCTGGGAAAGGCGCAACAGTGATGAGTGCAGGGCCGAGTTCGATGTCAGAGGCGGGATATACGGTGACAGGCATGGAACAGGCAGGGGAATTGGTCGGGCGCGCGCTCGTCGTGGTCGTGGACGACCGGACCGCGCACGGCGAAGAGGATCACAGCGGCCCGTTGGTCACCGAACTGCTCGGTGAGGCCGGCTTCCTCGTCGACGGCGTCGTCGTGGTCCCGGCCGATGAGATCGAGATTCGCAACGCCCTGAACACCGCCGTGATCGGCGGCGTCGATCTGGTCATCTCCGTCGGTGGCACCGGCGTCAGCCCGCGTGATGTCACGCCGGACGCCACCCGCACCATGCTCGATCGCGAATTGCTCGGTATCGCCGAGGCGCTGCGTTCGTCGGGTCTCGCCGCAGGTATTTCGGACGCTGGGCTCTCGCGTGGCCTCGCCGGAGTCTCGGGAAGCACGCTGGTGGTCAACATCGCCGGCTCACGTGCGTCGGTGCGCGACGGCATGGCGACGCTGGGGCCGTTGGCGGCGTACATCATCGCGCAGCTGTCGAGCCTCGACATCTGATAGCTGAGCTCCGCTGGGGCTCGTAGGTCGAACGGAGTGGTCATGAGTTCGTCTCACCTGGACCCTTCAATTTGGCAAAGGTGTGAGCTTGATCACACTAGCCGGGGGCTGTGATGAGCGATACACAGCCCTCTCGCGACCTAGTTAACAAGGTGTTCGGCGACGTTTTGCCGGACGTTACCCGGGACGAATGTAACGAACCCTCCCCGGTCGGGGAGGGTGACCGGGATCGCTGGCTACGGGAAAACGTTCCGCCGCACCATCGCTGAGCACGCTGTTCTCACAACGCGTGGTCGCGAATGAGGTTAACTCCTGATTGCGCCGGTCAGCGGCCTTGTTGAGCGCATGTTTCCGTCTTGTTTCGGCCCGACCGGCCCTCGGGGTCGACGCCGGTGCGCAGGTAGTTCCCAGCAAACTTTTCCGGATCGGGAATATATGCGCGGTCTTTATGCCGTTCGCATTGCCGGACGGTGTGTACGCCGATATCTTCCTCGTGTCAACGATGAGCAAAAGGTAAGAGCGACATTTGAAGTTCGCCTGAGGGCGTAAATGGAGTTCTTGCAACGGTCGCGCGGTCAGCTTGCTGGCACCGCCTACTGAGCTAGGGAGAATATGAAGGCATTCAGTCGGGTGCTGGTAGCACTGGTAGCGGCGCTGGCGTCGCTGTTTTTCGGGGCGGGTACGTCCCATGCGGGTCTGGACAACGAGCTGAGTCTGGTCGACGGCCAGGATCGGACGCTGACGGTGCAGCAGTGGGACACGTTCCTCAACGGTGTGTTCCCGCTTGACCGCAACCGGCTGACGCGTGAGTGGTTCCATTCGGGCCGGGCCAAGTACAACTGCGCCGGCAAGGGTTGCGACGAGTTCGCGGGGACCTTGGAGCTGGGCTACCAGATCGGTTTCCCGTGGTCGCTGGGTGTGGGTATCAACTTCAGCTACACCACGCCGAACATCCTGCTGGATGACGTGAATCCGTTCACCTTCAACACGCTCGGCGGTGGTGGCGGCATCATCACGCCGAACCTGTTCCCGGGTGTGTCGATCTCGGCGGACCTGGGCAACGGTCCGGGTATTCAGGAAGTTGCGACGTTCTCGGTGGACGTGTCCGGTCCGGCCGGTTCCGTCGCCGTCTCGAACGCCCACGGCACCGTGACCGGCGCGGCCGGTGGCGTGCTGCTGCGGCCGTTCGCCCGCCTGATCGCCAAGACCGGTGATAGCGTCACCACCTACGGCGAACCCTGGAACATGAACTAGTTATGAACTAGGTGAGAGCCGAGCACGCCTAGGCCTTATGCTAGGCGCCGACGACGCATTCGGGGCGGCGTCGACAGACCAGACCAACTGGTCTTGTCGACGCCGCCCTGTGTCTGCAGCGAACTTCATATGGAACATCATCAAGCCCAGAAAGTGGGGACCATGAAGGCATTCAGTCGGGTGCTGGTAGCGACGGTTGCGGCGGTTTCGTCGCTTTTCCTCGGCGCGGGGACGTCCCATGCGGGTCTCGATAATGAGCTGAGCTTGGTCGATGGCCAGGATCGGACGTTGACGGTGCAGCAGTGGGACACGTTCCTCAATGGTGTGTTTCCGCTTGACCGCAACCGGCTGACGCGTGAGTGGTTCCATTCGGGCCGGGCCAAGTACAACTGCGCCGGCAAGGGTTGCGACGAGTTCGCCGGGACGCTGGAGCTGGGTTACCAGATCGGTTTCCCGTGGTCGCTGGGTGTGGGTATCAACTTCAGCTACACCACGCCGAACATCCTGTTGGATGACGTGAATCCGTTCACCTTCGTGGTCCCTGGCGGTGGTGGCGGCATCATCACGCCGAACCTGTTCCCGGGTGTGTCGATCTCGGCGGACCTGGGCAACGGTCCGGGTATTCAGGAAGTTGCGACGTTCTCGGTGGACGTGTCGGGCCCGGCGGGCTCGGTCGCGGTCTCGAACGCGCATGGCACGGTGACCGGCGCGGCCGGTGGCGTGCTGTTGCGTCCCTTCGCTCGCCTGATCGCCAAGACCGGTGACTCGGTGACCACCTACGGCGAACCCTGGAATATGAACTAGGCCTGAAAAGGGTATGAGTAGGAGCGCACAGCTCGTCTGCTGAGCGCCAACGACGTACTTTGGGGCGGCGTTGACAGACCGAAAGGTCCGTCGACGCCGCCCCGTCGTTTTGCCGGGCATTGACAGTGAAAAGTAGGCCCGGGAGTGGGGAAAATGACGGCGTTCGGTCGTGTGTTGGTGGCAGTGCTGGTGGTGGTCGCGTCGTTGTTCCTGGCAACGGGTACGTCGCAGGCCGGTGTGGACAATGAGCTGAGTCTGGTCGACGGCCAGGATCGGACGCTGACGGTGCAGCAATGCGACACGTTCCTCAACGGCGTGTTCCCGCTTGACCGCAACCGGCTGACCCGTGAGTGGTTCCATTCGGGCCGGGCCAAGTACAACTGCAATGGCGCCGGGTGCGACGAGTTCGCCGGGGCGCTGGAGCTGGGTTATCAGATCGGCTTCCCGTGGTCACTGGGTGTCGGCATCAATTTCAGCTACCAGACGCCGAATATCCTGCTGGACAACGTGACTCCGGCGACGTTCACCGGTCAGGGCTTTGGCGGCATCATCACGCCGAACCTGTTCCCGGGTGTGTCGATCTCGGCGGACCTGGGCAACGGCCCGGGTATCCAGGAAGTCGCGACGTTTTCGGTGAACGTATCGGGCCCCGCGGGTTCGGTCGCCGTCTCGAATGCCCACGGGACCGTGACCGGTGCGGCCGGCGGCGTCATGCTCCGGCCCTTCGCACGGTTGGTCGCCAAGACCGGCGATTCGGTGACCACGTACGGCGAACCCTGGAACATGAACTAGACCCGACCGGTTCGCGCCGGCCTACGGCGAAGTCCCCGGCCACCGGCCGGGGTGCCGACGTCGAACTACGGGTTGTTGCCGGTGTCCTTGTTTGTGGTGAGCAGATCGCGGATCTCGGTCAGCAGTTCGACTTCCTTCTTGACTGCTTCTTCTGTGACGGTGCGGAACCGGCTGTACGGCAGCACGATCACGAAGTAGATGACGGCCGCGACCAGGACGAAGTTGATGGTCGCGCTCAGGACGGCGTTCAGGTCCATGTAGTTGTCGCCGAGCAGATGGATGCGCAGCACACCGTACGAGTGGTCGCCGCCGGCGCCGATGCTGGAGATCAGCGGCTGGATCACCTGGTCGGTGAACGACTTCACCAGCGTGGTGAACGCGGCGCCGATGACCACCGCGACCGCCAGGTCGACGATGTTCCCTTGCATGAGAAACGCCTTGAAGCCCTTGAACATGACTGGCCTCCCTGTGATACATCCTGTACCCACGAACGGTAAGACCGACGTGGGCGTCGCGCAGTAGGCGGCGGCCTCACGATCGCAACAGATGCGATCCGGTGACGAAATCGAAATCGGCCGGCGGGAAAATTCTCCGGTCAGTGCAGCGTGACGGTGATGGTCCGGTGCAGAGCCGCGCCGGCGACGGCGTTGGCGCTGTGCCGCGGCAGGGCGACGAGTACGACGCGTTCGTCGGCGCTCGTCGGTGACTTGCGCCGTTCGGACACCAGCACCACCCGCGCGGCGGTGGCGATCACCTCGGCCGGCGATTGATCGGCTGTCGTGCCGGCGTTCTCCGGTCCGGCCAGGACGTCGACCACGTCGCCTGCGCGCAGCAGGTCCGGGAGCGCGGCGTCCGCCAGATGCAGTGGCACCATGCGCGCGTCGGGCCCGGCGGCGGCGACGGTGAGCCGGGAACCGAGTATCCGCACGTCGGTGATGACCTCGCCGCGTCGCGCTGGGGCGGCCAGCGTCGAGCCCACGACGGCGCTGGATTCGCGCAGTGCGCCGTCGGGAATGCCTGGCGCGGAACGGGATTCGACGACGACGTCGTCGGCCGTCAAGGCCGAGCCGGGGGACAGGTCGTGCTTGGCGACGACGACGGCGACCTGTCCGTCCTCAGGGTCGGGGCGAAATTCGATGACGGCCGCGAGGACCACCAGCATTCCCGCGGCGACGCGGCGCGCGGCGGTGGTCCTGGCCCAATCGGGCCGCAGCTTCTGTGTCAGTCGGCCGAGCAACGGCGCGTCGAGTGAATCCCCCATGCAGTAACGGTAGGGATTCTGTGCGGGAAACACAGGCCGGAAGGCTTCCGGCCTGTGGATAACTCAGTTGGACGCGGCGGCGGCCGGTGCGGCCGACTTCGTGCTGCTGCTCGACGAGGACGACGAAGACGAGTCCGACGAGCTGGAGCTCGACTCGCTCTTTGCGGGAGCGGCTGCGGTGCTGGAGCTCTTCGAATCGCGGTTGTCGGTGCGGTAGAAGCCGCTGCCCTTGAAGACCACGCCGACGGAACCGAACAGCTTGCGCAGCCGGCCGTGGCACTTCGGGCATTCGGTCAGCGCGTCATCGCTGAATGCCTGCACCGCGTCGAACCGGTTGTCGCACTCGGTACACGCGTAGGAATAGGTCGGCACGTAAACCTCCGAGGTCGTCAAACTTGTTAGCACTCTACCGGCTTAAGTGCCAAAACAGCTATTCGGTGCCGGGCATTCCCCGGCCGACAGGCCGGGTGGCCTGGTGGCGGGGGCAATCACGTCCGGGATGGCGGCGCGACACATAGCATTGTGCGCATGACTCGCATCATGACCAAGGGCAGCTGTGACAACCCGGACTGCACCTGCGAAAACTGCAACTGCGGATCGGGATGTACCTGCGGCAAGGACTGATTGTCTTCCGCAGGTTCAAACTCCCAGCGTGACGAGGCCCGTCCGCGGGGTCAGGGCGTGCGTCATCGCGATGTCGTGCGGTTCGGCGGGTAGCGCCGGCAGCAGATCGTCGTCGTACACGACCGCCACGAGCAGCGCGTCCGGCGCGGCCAGCGACAGCGACCGGTCGTAGAAGCCGGCGCCGCGGCCGAGGCGCACGCCCGTACGGTCGACGCCGAGCGCAGGGACCAGCACCACACCGGCCTGCCGGATCGCATCGGGCGGCAGATGCGGCATCGCCGGTTCGAGCAGGCCGAACGACGCCTTGGTGAGATGCCCGGAGCGATACCAGCCCCAGCTCAGCGGGGCGTCGGGGTGCGTCACCGGCAACAACACCCGGGCACCGGCGTCGATCAGGGCGTCCAGCATCGCCGGAGAACCCGGTTCGGTGCCGATCGGGACGTACGCGCACACCACGACCCCGGGCCCCACCAATCCGGGTGCATGTCGTGCCAGCGCTTCGGCGTCCGCGCGCCTCTCCTCCGGAGTCAGGGCGCGCCGTCGACTCAGGATGGCGCTGCGCAGCTCACGCTTTCCCTCAGGGGTCACGGTTACCACCGTGTCATATTTGCTCGCCCGGTGTTGTACACCTGTCCAGGTAATGGCTACTTCGGCGTTGCCGCTGACCCCTCGAAGGTGCACCTTGGTAGGGCAGATCGAGGCATTGCCGTTATCGTGTGAACAATGACGACACAGACTTCAGTGCCGATGCCGCGTACCGCGGTGGTCCCGGCGGCTGGTCTGGGCACGCGTTTTCTGCCTGCCACCAAGACCGTGCCCAAGGAGTTGCTGCCGGTCGTCGACACCCCCGGCATCGAGCTGGTTGCTGCGGAAGCTGCCGACGCCGGCGGCGAGCGACTGGTCATCGTGACCTCGGAGGGCAAGGACGGCGTCGTTGCGCATTTCGTCGAGGACCTCATCCTCGAAGGAACGCTCGAGGCGCGCGGCAAGCACGTGATGCTCGAGAAGGTGCGGCGTGCACCCGCATTGATCAAGGTGGAGTCGGTCGTGCAGGCCGAGCCGCTGGGCCTGGGCCACGCCGTCAGCTGCGTCGAACCGGTGCTGCTGCCCGACGAGGACGCCATCGCGGTCCTGCTGCCCGACGATCTGGTGCTGCCGACCGGCGTGCTCGAGACCATGGCGAAGGTGCGCGCCAAGCGCGGCGGCTCGGTGTTGTGCGCCATCGAGGTGCCCGAGGACGAGATCAGCGCCTACGGCGTGTTCGACGTCGAGACGGTACCCGACGCGGCCAACCCGAATGTGCTGCGCGTCAAGGGCATGGTGGAGAAGCCGAAGGTCGAGGACGCCCCGTCGCCGTTCGCCGCGGCCGGCCGGTACATCCTGGACCGCGCCATCTTCGACGCGTTGCGGCGCGTGCAGAAGGGTGTCGGCGGCGAGATCCAGTTGACGGATGCCATCGCGCTCCTCATCGAGGACGGCCACCCCGTACATGTGGTGGTGCACCGCGGGTCCCGACACGACCTGGGAAATCCCGGCGGCTACCTTAAAGCTGCGGTTGACTTTGCGTTGGAACGCGACGACTACGGCCCGGAATTGCGGCGTTGGTTGGTCGAGCGATTGGGTCTTGCCGAGCGCTGAGCGCCTGACACCGGCGGTACGGTTGGCCCGCACGTGCGCGAGCATGTGGTCAGCCACGGTGTGCGAGGTATGCGGAAAGGCGAGCTGTGCGTTCGGTTGAGGACCAGCAGGCCCGGGTTGCGGCTGCGGCGGTGGCACCGCGGCCGGTGCGGGTGGCGATAGCCGAAGCGCAGGGCCTGATGTGCGCCGAAGAGGTGGTCACCGAACGCCCGCTGCCCGGATTCGATCAAGCCGCCATCGACGGCTATGCCGTGCGCAGCGTCGACGTGATGGGCGCGGATTCCGGCGGCGACGCCGACGTCACGCTGCCCGTGGTCTCGACCATCGCCGCCGGCGAACGCACTCCCACCCGCCTGCAGCCGCGTCAGGCCGCGCGGGTGCAGACCGGTGCGCCGATGCCCACGCTCGCCGACGCGGTGCTGCCGCTGCGCTGGACGGATGGCGGCGAATCGCGCGTGCGGGTCCTGCGCGGGGTGCGGTCCGGCGCCTATGTCCGTCGTACCGGGGACGACGTGCAGCCCGGCGACGTCGCGGTGCGTGCCGGCACCATCATCGGGCCGGCCCAGGTCGGGCTCCTGGCGGCCGTGGGCCGCGAACGCGTGCTGGTCCACCCGCGGCCGCGGCTGACGGTCATCTCCGTCGGCGGCGAGCTGGTCGACATCTCCCGCACGCCCGGCAACGGCCAGGTCTATGACGTCAACTCCTATGCGTTGGCCGCCGCCGGTCGCGACGCCGGCGCCGAGGTGAACCGCGTCGGCATCGTCGACGCCGACCCCAAGACCCTGCGCGATGTGATCGAGGGCCAACTGAGCCGGTCGGAAGTCGTGGTGATCGCGGGCGCTGTCGGCGGTGCGGCGGCCGAGGGTGTGCGCGCGGTGCTCGCCGAGCTGGGGGAGATGGAGGTCGCCCGGATCGCGATGCACCCCGGATCGGTGCAGGGTTTCGGCACGCTCGGGCGTGACGGCGTCCCGGTCTTCCTGCTGCCCGCGAACCCGGTGAGCGCGCTCGTGGTCTTCGAGGTGATGGTCCGTCCGTTGATCCGGATGTCGCTGGGCAAGCGGCAGCCGATGCGGCGCGTGGTGCCGGCCCGGACGTTGTCGCCCATCTCATCGGTGGTGGGGCGCAAGGGATTTCTGCGCGGGCAGCTCATGCGTGATCAGGACACCGGCGAATATCTGGTGCAGGCGCTGGGCGGGGCGCCGGGGGCGTCGCACCTGCTGGCCACCCTCGCCGAGGCGAACTGCCTGGTGATCGTGCCCACCGAGGCCGAGCAGATTCGCACGGGCGAATCGGTCGATGTGGCCTTTCTTGCGCAGCGCGGCTGATTCGTGAACCTGTTGCGTTCGAGTGCGATGCATCCGGGCTGGCCGCTGTCGGTCGGCCCGATCCGCGTGCGCGCCGGAGTGGTGCGATTGCGGCCGGTGCGGTTGCGCGACGGTGCGGTGTGGAGCCGGATGCGGCTGACGGACCGCGCCCACCTGGAGCCCTGGGAGCCGGTCGGTGAGGTGGATTGGACTGCGCGCCACGCTGTTTCGTCTTGGCCGGCGCTGTGTTCGGGGTTGCGGTCGGAAGCCCGGCGCGGCCGCATGCTGCCGTACGTCATCGAGTTGGACGGTGAGTTCTGCGGGCAGTTGACCATCGGCAACGTGACCCACGGGGCGCTGCGGTCGGCGTGGATCGGCTACTGGGTGGCGCGTCAGTTCACCGGCGGCGGGATCGCGACGGCCGCGCTGGCGCTCGGCGTCGACCATGCCTTCGGGCCGGTCGGACTGCACCGGATCGAGGCGACCGTCCGCCCGGAAAACGGTCCGAGTCGGTCGGTCCTGGCGCGGGTGGGGTTCCGCGAGGAGGGGCTGCTGCAGCGGTACCTCGAAGTCGACGGCGCCTGGCGGGACCACCTGCTGGTCGCCATGACCGTCGAAGAGATGGCGCAGTCGGCATCATCGGCGCTGGTCAGGGAGGGCCGAGCCACCTGGGTCTGAGGGATTTGTGCACGATAGTCCGCGGTGGGCGCGGCAAATCGTGCACAAATCGCAAATAGGACTGTGTTGCAGATGTGACATCTGTGACTGATGTGCTTGTAAGTAGCGAATTACAGGTGTGTAATTGACCTTGGCGCGTCGGCTTCGGATGCGCTGGTCACGGACCTAATCTGATGGGGAAAGGAGCCGGCGACATGCCAAGCATCCCCCAATCCCTACTGTGGATATCCCTCGTCGTGTTGTGGTTGTTCGTGTTGGTGCCGATGTTGATCAGCAAGCGCGAGAACGTCCGCCGGACGAGCGATGTCGCATTGGCGACCCGCGTGCTCAACACGAACGGCAACAGCCGGCTGCGACGCCGCAGTGGGCCCGCCGCAGGGCACCACAGCGACCCGCATTGGAAGCACGACGATCTCAGCGCGTTCGAAGAAGACTTCGCGCGCAGCGATGCGACCACCGACTCGATCCCGGTCGCCGACCCCGAAGCGGATAAGACGCATTCGATGGTGGTCGTCGAGCACGTCGTCGTCGAGGAATCGGAGTACCTCGACGTCGAGGTCGTCGAGATGGACTCCGGTGCGTTGCCGATCGGCGCCTCTGGGCGCATGAAAGCCGTTCCGGAGCCCGAAACGGCCGAACAGCCAACACTTTTCGATGAGATCGCGACGCCGACCATGGCGATCCGGACCATCTCTGAGGCCGACTTCGACCCGGAGGAGGCGCTCACGGACGAGATGGTGGCGGCCGAGCCCGACGTGGAGACCGAGACAGAGCCTGAGCCGACCACCGACGTGCACGAGGCCGTCGCGGTCGACGAGGAACAGGCCGAGGCGGCTCCCGAGCCCGCGGCCGAGCCGGCTGCCGAAGCCGAGGACGGCACCGACCACGACTACGAGTACGTCGACGACACCTCGGGCGTCGAGGCACCCTCCGAGGCCGAGCCGAAGCTGGCCGACTCGATGTCCAAGGCGCGCCGCGTCCGCTACGAATCGAAGGCCGCCGTCGCGGCCGCCGAACGCAAGTACCGCTTCCGCAGCCGGATGCTGTCCGGGATGGCGCTGGCGATCCTGTTCTCCGGCATCGCCGCCTTCTCGCTGTCGTCGAGCCTGTGGTGGGTGTGCGGCACGGTCAGCGTCATCTCCGTGCTGTACCTGGCGTACCTGCGCCGGCAGACCCGCATCGAGGAACAGCTGCGGCGCCGTCGTGCCCAGCGGATGATGCGGTCCCGGCACGGCGTGGAGAACACGCAGGACGAGGAGTTCGATGTCGTCCCTTCTAGGCTGCGGCGGCCAGGCGCCGTAGTGCTGGACATCGACGACGAGGATCCGATCTTCGAGCACCTGGAATATGCCCGGATGGCACGCGACTATGACCTGCCCCGAGCGGCCGGGCAGTAACCGGTTTTTATGTGGCGGACCGGTACTGGTAGCCTTTGCTTCCGGTACAAGGGGCTATAGCGCAGTTGGTAGCGCGTCTCGTTCGCATCGAGAAGGTCAGGGGTTCGATTCCCCTTAGCTCCACAGAGATTGAGTAGTTCAGGTGGGCGTGGCTTCGCCCAGTCCCAGGGTCACCGACGGACCGGCGAAGCGCCTCACAAGCTCGTATTCGGACTGTTTGTCCTTGAGCGGCCAGTACCACAGCGCGAATGTCACGCGGATCAGCCATTGTGCCGCCAACGGGTCGTCGCTCCCGATCATCTCGGCGGCGAACTTTCCCACCAGTGGCGACGCGGTCACGGTCCCGCTGTCGTGATCGGGCCGGATGTCTCCCATGATGAGCTTTCCCAGCGGTTCGGCCCGCATACAGTCCAAGGCGACGACGATGGCGGCCACGACACGCTCGGTACCTTCCAGGCCGGTGATGGCCTCGCGAATGGCGCCGACGATTCGTTGGGCGAAGAGCGATACGAGTCGCTCGAGGATCGCGGCCTTGCCGCCCGTACGGCGATAGACGGTCGCCGGGGAACAGTGCAGTTCGGCGGCCACGGCTTCGACCGTGAACGCTTCGAACCCCTTGCGGGACACGAGTTCTGAGGCTGCCGAGAGAATGCGGGCGAGCGCCTCGGCGTTGCGGTCGGTGCCGAGGACCCAGTCATGTCGGGGCATGTCGTCGGCCTCCTGTTGCGATAGAAGCAGAATCCGTTCTATCACCTTGAGACATTCAGCGGCTTCTATCTCACTGGTATTGCCTGGTCGGGAATCGGCTCGCGTCCGACAACCGCCGCCGAGCTGCGGCTACGTCCATCAACATGGGCGAGACGCATTGACCACCGCGGTGGCCGGCACGGACGCTGATCGCGTGGCAACCAGGAAGGTCCGCTGACATGACAGTCGCCCAGGCGGTACGTGGCACCACCTCGGTGCTCTCCCCGCTGCTGGCCGCCGGCCAACTGAACATCGCCGCGGCGGTGCGCGCGCGCCGGCTCGGATACCGAGGCTGGACCGGCGCCATCAACACCGACTACGACCCGCTGGACCCGCAGACGGCCGCCCAACCACACGCGGCATACGCGGCCCTGCACCGGGGTGGACGGGTGCACTACAGCCCGCAGCGGTCGACGTGGATTCTCCACCGGCTCGACGACGTCCGTGCGGCCCTGCGCGACACCGACCAGGTCACCAGCAGCCAAGGGGTGACCCGGATTCGGATGGTCGCCGACCTCGTTGTGGTGACCGATGGCGAACAGCACAGCCGACTGCGCAAGCAGGTGCAGCCGGCATTCACGAAAGGCGCTCTGGACAGCTGGCGCAGCACCATCGACGGGCTCGCTGCGGAACTCGTCGACGAGCTGATCGCCGCCCCGGGCGAGGACGCCGTACAGCGGCTGACCGTCCCGCTGCCGCTGCGGGTCATCGCCGCGCTGCTCGGCGTCCCCGCGCGTGACATCGCCGAATTTCGCCGGTGGTCCGACGAGAGCACCCGGCTGATCAACTTCACCCCGACGGTCCCCGGGCTGGTCGACGCCGCGAAGTCGATGCGTGCCGCAATGGCATTACGCCGTTACTTCTTACGGCATCTCGCGACAGGAGAACTGAAGGGCTCGGACACCGTGCTCGGGCGCCTGCTCGCCCACAGCTCCGACGGCGCGTTGTCGGACGAGGCGCTGTTCCAGATCGCCATCCTGCTGCTGATCGCCGGCAACGAGACGACCACCAATCTGCTGGGCGGGATGCTTCACACCTACGCGCAGCACCCGGATCAGTACGACATGATCCGGGCCGATCCGGACCTGATCCCGCAGGCCGTCGAGGAACACATCCGGTACACCAGTCCCATTCAGAACCTCTACCGCTACACCCGCGCGCCCTACCGGGTCGGCGAAGTCACCATTCCGACCGGCTCGCGGGTCCTACTGTCCTTCGGCGCCGCGAACCGCGATCCACTCGCATTCGATGACCCCGACGTTTTCCGCACGGACCGAAACCCACGGACCCACGTCGGTTTCGGTTTCGGGGCACACCTGTGTCTGGGCGCGCCGCTGGCTCGGATGGAAGCGCATGCTGTTCTGCGTGAGCTCGTCAACCGGGTTTCGCGACTGACCATCGCGGGACCGCCGACGTGGTCGACCAACAGTTCGCTGCGCGGACCCACGCGGCTCCCGGTGGTTCTGCACCGCTGACACGGTGCCACTGTTTCGGAGAATATCGACGGTTTCGCGATCACCGGGAACTTCGTAGGCTGGCTTAGGTCGTCGCAGTCCCCGACAAGGTCAGGACATCTCGTGAGCGAATCCGAATTGAGCAAGTCCCCGACACCCGACCCGGCTGAGGACAACGCCTTCTTCCCGTCGGCGTACTCGTTGAGTCAATACACCTCGGACAGAACAGATTTCGGCGGCGTCAAACACGCCGGCGCCTATACCGGCGGGCGGTGGAAGGTGCTGATGATCGCCACCGACGAGCGCTATCTGCTGATGGACAACGGCACCATGTTCTCCACCGGCAACCACCCCGTGGAGATGCTGCTGCCGTTGCATCACCTGGTGGCCGCGGGCTTCGACGTCGACGTCGCCACCATCACCGGGAACCCGGCGAAGTTGGAGCTGTGGGCCATGCCCCGCAAGGACGACGCGGTGCTCAAGACGTACGAAGACCTCAAGCCCAAACTCAAGGAGCCGCTGAGCCTTCGCGAGGTGATCGCCGACAGGCTGGGGCCCGATTCCGACTATCTGGCGGTGTTCATCCCGGGTGGCCACGGTGCCGAGGTCGGTATCCCGTTCAGCCCCGAGGTCGGGCAGGTCCTCAACTGGGCACTGGAGAACGACAAGTTCGTCATCACGCTCTGTCACGGGCCGGCCGCCCTGCTGGCGGCCGCGATCGGGAAGGAGGGGTCGCCGTTCAAGGGCTACAGCATCTGCGTCTTCCCCGATGCCCTCGACAAGGGGCCCAACAAGGAGATGGGCTACATCCCCGGCGGGCTGCGGCTCTTCATCGGGGAGGCCCTGGAAGGCCAGGGTCTCAAGGTCGTCAATGACCAGATGACCGGGCAGGTTCATCAGGACCGACGCTTGCTCACCGGCGATAGTCCGCTGGCGTCGAACAACCTGGGGCTGCTCGCGGCGGACGCGTTGGTCGAAGCGGTGTCTGCATAGAGCTGCTGTTGGCCGGGCGGCGTCACGTTCTCGCGTGCTCGCGGAGTACAGCGAGCCTTTCGCGGTACTCCGTTTCCGTGATGTCACCGTGTGCGAATCGCGCGGCGAGTATCTGTCGAGCGTCGGGTTCGCCGGGGCCGGAGTAGCCGAACCTCTGGTCGCCACCGGCGACGCGGATCAGCGCGACGATGCCGCCGAGCACCAGCGCCCAGAACAGGAACATCCCGATTGCCATGCCGGCGTAACCCCATCCGCCCATGTCGTTGCCGTACCAGAACATCATGATCTGCTGCTCCTTCCGCTGCTGTGGACCATTGTTCCGCCGCGGAGCAGCTCCCCGGTGGTGCCAAAAGGACAGCGATGGTGGGACTTTCGGCACCGGCGGCCGGCCCGGATGCGCCATCAGGCCATAGTCACGGCCAGTACGACTCCGAACACCACGGCGGGCGGCGTCATCCCGACCAGAAACCGGAGCCCGAACCGACGACCGCCCGCGGTGAACGCCAGCACGGTTTTCACGATCAGGTTGGAGCCCAGTGCGGCCGCCACCGCGAGCAGCGCGGTATCGACCGAGATATCGCCCTTGGCGGCCAGGCTGGCAGCGGCCACCGCGCCGGCGTGCGCGTCCGCCAGGCCAGCGGCGAACGCGGCGAGCACGGTGCCGCCAGAGCCGAGCACATCGGCACCCCACCGCCCGACAAGCAGTGCCAGGGTGAGTACGGCGGCGAGGATCAACGCCGGACGTAGCGCGAACGGACGGCTTGCGGCTTTCGCGCCGGTGTCCTGACCTGGTGACGGGTCGCCTTCGGGGAGACCCGCTCGGCGGTAGACGACGGCGGCGATCACCACCAGCACCGCCGCGCCGGCAGCCACGGGTGGCCACAGACGCTGGAGCACTTGGGCATCCACCACTGCGATCACGATGAGCAGCTGGACGAAGGTGGCCAGGCTGGCCAGCAGGGCGCTGGCCAGGGGCGCGCGCACGCTCGGTGTCGTGCGGCTGAGCCGCGCCATGGATGCCGTTGTCGCGGTCGCCGAGACGAATCCACCGGCGATGCCGGTGATCAGCAGTCCGCGTTCGGGTCCGAGCGCTCGAACGCCGATGTAGCCCACCCAGCCGATGCCGGTCAGCAGTACGACGAGGAGCCAGACCTTCTCCGGATTCAGGACGCCGTACGGTCCGAGGCCACGATCCGGCAGCAGCGGCAGGATCACGAATGCGACGACCAGAAATTTGATCGCGTCTTCCAGCTCGACCTCGGTCATGATGTCGCGGGCGAATCGGTGGATGCGGTTCTTCGAGACGAGCAGCCCTGCGACGACGACGGCGAGGGCCACCGCGAGTGCCGGCCGGGAGTAGGCAAGGGCGCCAAGGAGATACGCGACGAGCGCCGCTGTCGCTGTGGTGGTTCCCGGGTCTTCCGCACTGGTTCGGAAGTAGGCCAGCGTGATCAGCGCGCCGACGCCGAGAAATCCGACGACGATGACCCACTGACCGAAACCCGCTGCGACTGCACCGGTCAAAGACAGCAGCGCGAATGAGCGCGAGCCGGCAGGCAGTTTGCGTGTGTGACTTCGCTCGCGCTCCAGGCCGAGCAGCAGCCCGATGGCGAGCGCTACGAGGAAGGGTTCGATCTGCTGCCAGCCCATGTCGGTTCCTGGGGTTAACGCGCCGACGGGAACTGTGGCGGGCGCTTCTCGCGCAACGCCGTGTACCCCTCGACCACATCCGGCCCGAGGAACGTCAGCATCTCGTAGGCCGCGGACTGGTCGAAGATCGGGCCGGCGTTGCGGAGCCAGTTGTTGAGCGCGCGCTTGGTCAACCGGATCGCCTGCTGGGCGCCGGTGGCCAGCACGTCGGCCACGCGCAGCGCTTCCTCCAGAACCTGTTCGCGGGGAAGCGCTTTGGCGACCATGCCGATCCGCTCGGCCTCGACGCCGTCGATCATCTCGCCCGTCATCAGGTAGTACTTCGCCTTGGCGGTTCCGGCCAGCAGTGGCCAGATGATCGCGGCGTGGTCGCCCGCGGCGACCCCGAGTTTGACGTGGCCGTCGCCGATCTTGGCGTCCTCGGCGATGATCGCCACATCGGCCAGCAGCGCGGCGACGGCGCCTGCGCCGACCGCGACGCCGTTGATGGCCGACACGATCGGTTTGTCGCAATTGATCATGTTGTAGACCAGGTCGCTCATCTCGCCGAGCATGTGCGAGACGCGGTCGTAGTCGCCCGCCATGCGTTCGACCATCGCCAGATCCCCGCCGGCGCTGAATGCCTTTCCCGCGCCGGTGATCACGGCCACCCGAGTGTCCGGATCGGCCGCGACGTCCTTCCAGATGTTGGCCAGCTCGGCGTGCATGTCCTCGTCGGCGGCGTTGTACTTCTCCGGCCGGTCGAGGGTGATCAGCAGGACGCCGTTGTCGTGGCGCGTCAGGGACAACTGCTGGTAGTCGATGAATGCCATCTCGCGAAGCCTTTCTGCCGCATGCGGGTGCCTGCAGCTGTGCGCCCGACGGCAACCCACGTTACGGTCTCCCGACCGCCGCCGTGGTCAGCCCACGCGGACGGCGGCCTCGGGCGGCTGGGCGGCCCGGGACCAGGCCAGGGGATTCAGGCTGCGGTACGGATCGCGGGCTCGGACTTCCTGCAGGTCGGCCAAGATCTGTTCCAGCGCTTGCTGAGTCGTGGTCTTGACCGTCTCCACCCACCGGCCGTGGTCGGTCGTGCTGGTCGGCGCCGTGGTGCTGATCGGCTCGCCGAACTCCAGGTACATGCGCTGCGGGCGGGGGATCAGCGTCGGGCCGATGCCCCGCACCAGGGGCATCGCCATGTCGGACCGTCCGCCCAACCGCTCGCCGATGGTCTGACTGAGCCGGCCCAGGGTGCTGTCGCGCTCGAAGAGGGGCTCGTAGACATCGTCGCTGCCGACGAGGCCGACCGGCACGATCGGGTACCCGCTCTCGATGGCCACTCGGGCGAATCCGCTTCGCCCGTCCCATTTCAGCTGGTACTCCTCGCCCTTGAACTTGGGCATCTCGCGTCCGCCGCCGGGGAAGACCAGCACGGTCTCGTTGTGCCGCATCAGCTCTCGAGCGGTGTCGGGATGGCCGACCACGCCGCCGTACGCGGCGACCAGATCACCGCCGAAGCCCTTGGCCTGTGCCAGGCCCCGCTCCGCGAGCGGGCGTACCTGCACTCCGAGCTCGCGCCGGGTGTAGTACGGCATCAACAGAATCTCGGCGAAGCCGAACGCGGTGTGGTTGCCCACCAACAGAAAACGGCCGTCGCGCGGCAGCCGGTCGAGTCCGGTGACGTACGGTCGATACAGGTCGATCAATGGCTCGAGGGCATCGCCGGTGGCGTCCAACACATTTCGCAGGGTGCGGACGCGCTGCGGCGGGTCCATGATGGCAGTGATCTCGTCGTCGGTGACGGTCGGCCGGCCCTGTGGCGGTCCGAATCCCATCGGTGCTCCCGTCGGTGTCGTGATGTTGACACCAAGGTACCGAGAGTTTTGATAGATCAGCTAATAAAAGGCTGTGAACTTCGCAACGCGGCGCGCTCCTTCGGGGTTGTGGCGCCCCAGATGCCGTAGGGCTCATCGGCTTCCATGGCATGGCCGAGGCACTCGCGCAGCACTGGGCAGCGGTGGCAGATCTGTTTGGCGTGTTCTTCGTGCGCGACCCGGCGGGCGCCGCGATCGTCATCGCCGGTGTAGAAGACCTCGGCCGGCAACCCGCGGCAACGGGCATGCAGTTGCCAGTCCCAGGCCGCGGTGGTCGCCGCGCCCCGGGTGTGGGACCCGGGCCGCGGCCGATGCCGGGTGATACGCGGCGGGGAGATGAATGAGTCGGTGCGGCAAGGGGATACCCGCGCCAAGGTCATCGACCGTACTTGCGGTTGAACTTCTCGACGCGACCCGCGGTGTCCAGAATCTGCCGCTTGCCGGTCCATACCGGGTGGGAGTCTGAGGTGACATCGACCACGATCAGCGGGTACGTGCGGACGCCGTCGGCGGTCTGCCATTCGATGGTCCGGGAGCTCGTGGCGGTGGAGCGGGTCAGGAACGTGCGTCCGGTGGTGGCGTCCTGGAAGACGACGGGGTGGTAGTCGGGGTGGATGCCGGCCTTCATGGGAACCTCCGTCAGTTAAGTGAAAATCGTTTTCATTAACGCGCGGCCGACGATACCCGAGACCGGAGAGCTTGTCGAAAATTGTTTTCAATAGGGGGAGTCCCAACGGCACCACATGCCGTGCCGTCCGCCGGTAACGTTTCCTTCCGTGCCGGAAGCGACGACGGATGAACTGGCCTCGTTGGGGTTCTTCGCGAGCTGCCGTCGGGAGGACCTCGACCGGCTGGCGCCCCTGCTGAGGCCGCTGACCGCCGAACCGGGCAAGGTGCTGATGACGCAGGGCGAAGTTGCGTCGTCGTTCATCCTGATCAGCGCCGGCAGCGTCCGGGTGACGCATGCCGCCCCCGACGGCGAACTCATCGTCCACAACATCGGCCCGGGCCTGATCGTCGGTGAGATCGCCCTGTTGCGGGGTGGCACGCGCAACGCCACCGTGCTGGTCACCGAACCGCTGACCGGGTGGGTCGGTGGGCACGACGCGCTGACCGCGATGCTCGACGTGCCCTGTATGGCCGAGCGGCTGGTGCGTACGGCGCGGCAGCGGCTCGCGGAGTTCATCACGCCGCTCCCGGTGAAGCTGAGCGACGGCAGCCAGATGTACTTGCGGCCCGTGCTGCCCGGCGACAACCCGCGCGTGCGCCAGGGGCCCGTCCGTTTCTCGACCGAGACCATCTATCGCCGGTTCCAGACGGCCTACCAGCCCAGCCCCGCGCTGATGGCCTACCTCTTCGAGGTCGACTACGTCGACCACTTCGTGTGGGTGCTGACCGACGGCATCGACGGGCCCGACGGGCCGATGGTCGCCGACGCCAGATTCGTTCGGCTGCACGAGAACCCGACCGTCGCCGAGGTTGCCTTCATGGTCGGTGACGACTATCAGGGCCGGGGCATCGGTACCTTCCTGATGGACGCGCTGGTGCCGGCCGCGCGGGGCTCCGGCATCGAGCGATTCGCGGCGCGGGTGCTGTCCGACAACTTTCCGATGCGCAAGATCCTCGAGCACTACGGCGCCACCTGGGAGCGCGACGACCGCAACATGATCGTCACCGAATTCGACGTCCCGAAACCCGACCAATTGTCGTTGTCGCCCAAGCAGTATCAAGAGATCCACACCCTGGCGCAGCAAGTGATCAAGGCGGTCGGCTGATGGCGGAATCGTTGTACTCCCGGCGTCCGCTGCTGAACAAGGACACCGCGGTGTGCATCTCGCTGGCTGCCCGGCCCAGCAACATCGGCACGCGCTTTCACAACTACCTCTACGACGAGCTGGGCCTGGATTTCGTCTACAAGGCCTTCACCACGACCGACATCGCCGCGGCGATCGGCGGCGTCCGGGCCCTGGGCATCCGCGGCTGCTCGGTGTCCATGCCGTTCAAAGAAGACGTCATCGCGCTCGTCGACGAGCTGGAAGAGTCGGCGCGCGTGATCAATTCGGTCAACACGATCGTCAATGACGCGGGCCGGCTGACGGCCTGCAACACCGACTACCTCGCCATCGCCCGGCTCATCGACGAGCACGGCCTCGATCCGGGCGCGTCGCTGCTCATCCGCGGCAGCGGCGGCATGGCCAGCGCGGTGGCGGCAGCGTTCCGGGACAAGGGATTCGAGGCGGGCACCATCGTCGCACGCAACCCTGAGACCGGCGGCCGGCTGGCCGACCGGCTGGGGTACCGCTACACGGCCGACGCGTCAGGTGGCGCGGACATCGTCGTCAACGTCACCCCCATCGGGATGGCTGGTGGCGCCGAAGCCGACGACCTGTCGTTCGCGCCGGAGGTTGTTGCCAAGGCGCGCAACGTTTTCGACGTGGTGGCCCTGCCATCGGAAACGCCGCTGGTGCGCGCGGCGCGCGCGGCCGGGATCCCGGTGATCACCGGCGCCGAGGTCATCGCCCTGCAGGCCGCCGAACAGTTCGAGCGGTACACCGGGGTCCGGCCGACGGCCGAGCAGGTGGCCGCGGCATCGGCGTTCTCCCTCGCCTGAGTTCAGGCCCGTCAGGGCACGGTGATCTTCAGCGATTTGTCGATCGACGACGTCGCATCCATCAGCGGCGCGATGGTCTCCTTGGTGCCGCTGGCGTTGATCTGCAGCACGATCACGCCGTCCTTGGTCGGGATGGCCGCCGTCTTCTGTGCCATCAGCCGGTCCTTACCGTCCTGGCTGTACATACCGCCGACCTGACACGCCTTGAACCCCGCGAGCATCGCCTCGCAGTTGGTGCCGGCATCCTGCCAGTTGTGCAGGTTCTGCAGCTCGCCGGGTGCGTACTGCAGTACCTCGTCGGCATTGGCGCCGGGCAACTTCGAGATCAGCACGATGATGGTCGGCGGGTCGGCCTTCATCGCCGGGTCGTCGAATTTGCTTGCGCTCCAGGCCCATTTCGGTGTCAGCGGACCGGCGTCCACCCAGCCCTGGGGGAGCGGCATGGTCAGCGTCGGGGCGCCGGGATCGCCGGGGTGCAGCTGCTGCTCGGTGATGTTCTTCTCGTGCAGGTAGTCCCGGATGGTCTTCTTCGGAACCGCCGGTGCGCTGGGTGCCGCAGAAGTCGGTGCGGCCGCCGCGCTGGTGCTCGCGGCACTGCTGGACGTCGACGACGGCGCCGGTTTCGAGTCCGAGTTGCAGGCACTCGCGCCCAGCGCAGTCACAGTCACGGCCAGCGCAACGCCGGCAACCCTCATCGGCAACATTTCCGTCTCCTGTCGTCGGTTGCAGACTACGGGGCGGACGAAGCCGGATGCGCGAGCTTGCGGTGGAACGTCGTGTCCGCAAAAGTCGCATCGGCGTGGCGCCGGACATCGGCCGGGGTCGACGCGTTCGCCGTGCTATCAACAGCAAATGCGCGTACTCGCGTGGTCGGCAGCGGTGCTGCTGTGTGCGGCGTGTGGGTCGACGACCCCGCCCACGCGGCCGACCACCCCGGCGGCCGGGAAACCCGCCGACCCGGCCGCGATCGGCCGGATGCGCCAACACCTGCCCAAGGATCTGCAGGGCTACGAGTTCGCTGCGTTGCCGGCACCGGCCGCCCCGACGACGTTCTGGGGCATGTCCGCCGGGTCGGCGGCCGACCCACCGGACTGCGCGGTCCTGGTGGCCGCGCCGGCAGACGGCGTGCGGGGCTGGTCGGCATCGGGACCCGGCGGCATCGTGTACGCGACCGCGGCGCCGGCCGCCGCCCCGGCGCGCGAACTCGTCGGCGACTGTCACGCCTGGTCATTGAGCACCGGCCGTGCGCACGCTGCCGTCGACCTCGTCGACGCTCCGCAGATCGCCGACGCCAAGACGTTGGGCCTGACGGCGCACATCACCACCAGCGTCGAGAACGGTGCGCAAACCCATTCGCAGGCAACGACTCTGATCGCGTACGTCGACGCGCTGGCGGTTTCGGTGACCATGGTGACCGACCCGGGGGCCGTCGCGCCGCCGTTGCCCGCCGAGCTCCCGGCGACATTGTTGGACGCGGCGGTGCGGTCGGTGCGGGGCATCCCGGCCGCAGATGGATTGGCCCGGTAGATTCGCCACAATGCGCAGAACGGTGCTCGCGGTGGCCGGCCGGGTCGGGCTGGTCGGTCTGGTGGCGGCATGCACGTCCCACTCCCCGGCGGTGGTCGCTGACCCCGACATCACCAAAATCCTTGATCTGAAGGGCACTTTCGGGCCGGACTACCAGGTCAAGACGGTCGCGCCGACAGGCATCGACCCGCGCGCGTTCGCCCCGCAGACGCTGCCGCCGGGCCTGAAATTCGAGCCGCCGGACTGCGCGAAATTCGCCTCCGGCATGGCCGTCTCCCCAGGTGCCAAGGGCAACATGACCGCTGTCACCGCCGAAGGGCAGGGCAACCGGTACGTCATCCTGGCGGTCGAGACGTCCGAACCGATCGCGCCGGCCGATCCCGGTGACGGCTGCAAGAAGGTCGCCTTCTCCGGCGCCGGGGTGCGGGGCCTGGTCGAAGAGGTGCCGGCCCCGCCCATCGACGAGGTGAAGACGCTGGGTACCCACCGCATCCTCGAGACGATGGCGGGCGGCAAGCCGGCCTCCGGCCAGCTGTACAACTACGTCGCCGGTTTCGGCAGATTCCTGGTGATCGTCACCGCCAACTCGCTCGTCGCGCCGGACAAACCCGTCGTGCCGGTGAACACCCAGAAGGCGACGGAGCTGCTGACCAAGTCGGTCGCCGCGGTGCGCGGGCAGTAACTACCGCACGTTGCGCGGCCGGAACTGAATGCTGATCCGCGGCCCTGTGGGCCGTGCGGTCTTGGGCACCGCGTGCTCCCAGGTGCGCTGGCAGGACCCGCCCATCACCAGCAGGTCGCCGTGGACCTGGGGCAGCCGGACGCTGGTGCGTCTGCCGTCTGCGCCCGTGTTGCGGGGACGCAGCGCGAAAACCCTTGTCGCCCCGAGGCTCAGCACCGCGACCATGGTGTCCTCGGTGCTGCTGCGCCCGATGGTGTCGCCGTGCCATGCGACGCTGTCATTGCCGTCGCGGTACAAGCACAGGCCCACCGTGGTGAACGGCTCGCCGAGTTCGTGGGCGTAGGCGTCGTTGAGGCGCACCCGCAGCCGCGCCAGCCCGGGATGCGGCGCCCGTTCCTGCGCGAGGTCATGGAAGCTGACGAGCCGCGGCACGTCGAGCACCTTGTCGTACATCTGGCGCTGCTCGGCGCGCCAGGGAATCGCCGTCAGCAGCTCGTCGAAAAGCGTGTCGGCGCCCGTCAGCCAGCCGGCGCGGACGTCGACCCAGGCGCCGTCGCCGAGCCAGCGCCGTTCGGCATGGTCGAACAGCGAACCCTGAACCGCCAAGGACACCCCGCGATCCTATCGCACAGGCGTTCGATGTGTCGGAACCGTTCCGTTGACTCCGCGGTGGCGGCGTTCGCCACTCGCACTCTTGCGCCCTAGACGCAGGATCAACGCCAGGAGGGCAGCACGATCTCCATGTTCCAGGTCGACGGCGAGATCGGCAGGCCGGTCAGGATCGGGTACATCCACGCGAAGTTGGTGATCACCAGCGCCACGTAGAAGCACACGACCAGCAGCCCGAGTGTTCGTCGTTCCGGTTCCGTCGATCTCGGATACAGGATGTCGCCGAGGATCAGCGTGATCAGGATGATCAGGAACGGCGCCATGGGTGTGGCGTAGAAGAAGTACATCTGCCGGTCGATGTCGGCGAACCACGGCAGGTAACCCGCGGCGTAGCCGGTGAGCGCGGCGGCGTACCGCCAGTCGCGTTTGACGAACGTCCGCCACACCGCCCAGGCCAGCACCGGCACCGCGATGAACCACATGGCCGGCGTGCCGGCCAGCATGACGGCCTTGACGCACGACTGCGCGCCGCAGCCCGGCACATTGTTGTTGTCGATGGCGTACAGCACCGGCCGCAGCGACATCGGCCACGTCCACGGCTTGGATTCCCACGGGTGGTGATTGCCCGCGGCGTTGGTCAGGCCGGAATGGAAGCGGTAGACGTCGTGCGTGTAGTACCAGAGCGAGCGCAGCGTCGCGAACGGCCCGTCGCCGATGTTCCGGCCTTCCATGTGCCGGTCGATCGCGGTCTCCGAGGCGAACCACGGCGCGTACGACGCCAGGTACACCCCCACCGGGATCAGCGTCAGCGCCCACATTCCCGGCACGACGTCGCGGCGCAGCGTCCCCACCCAGGGCCGCTGCACGCGGTACGCCCGCCGGGCCGCAATGTCGAACGCGACCGTCATCAGGCCGAAGAACACCATGTAATACAGGCCCGACCACTTCACCGCGAGCGCGAGCCCCAGCAGCACGCCGGCGCCGAACCGCCACCACCGCACGCCGAGCCGCGGCCCCCACGGTGCCTCGGTGATCCGGCCTTCGGCCATCGCGACGTGCATCCGGGCGCGCACCTGGTCGCGGTCCACGATGAGGGCGCCGAACGCCGCCACGATGAATACGGCCTGGTAGACGTCGAGCAGCGCGGTGCGGGCCGAGACGAAGCTGACGCCGTCGGCGATGATCAGCAGCCCGGCGATGCCGCCCAGCAGCGTCGAGCGCGTCATGCGCCGCACGATCCGCGCCACCAGCAGCACCAGGATGACGCCGCACACCGCGCCGGAGAACCGCCAGCCGACGCCGTTGTATCCGAAGATCCACTCGCCGATGGCCATCAGCTGTTTGGCGACCGGCGGGTGCACCACCAGGCCGTAGCCGGGGTTGTCCTCGACGCCGTTGTTGTGCAGCACCTGCCAGGCCTGCGGCGCGTAGTGCTTCTCGTCGAAGATCGGGGTGCCCGCGTCGGTCGGCGAGCCCAGGTTCAGGAACCGGGTGATGACGGCCAGCGCGGTGATCACCGCGGTCATGGTCCAGCCACGCAGCCGGTCGGTCGGGCCGAAATCGGCGGCAGGCGTCAGTGGCGCCGGACTGATCACGGGGACCTCGCGCTCGGCGTCGGAGGCGTCGAGGGCGGGGGCGGTCACGTCAGCGAGCTTAGGCTGTCCCGTGTGACATCAGCACTTGGTCCGCTCGCCGGCGCTGGTCGGCTGCTGCTCGCGGCGACTCCATTGGGCCAGCCCGGTGACGCGTCGGCCCGCCTCATCGAGGCGCTCAGCACCGCCGATGTGATCGCCGCCGAGGACACCCGGAGGGTGCGCGCGTTGGCCGCGTCGCTGGATGTCCGGCCCGCCGGGCGCGTCGTGAGTTTCTTCGACCAGAACGAGGCATCCCGGGTCGCGGGGCTTGTCGAATCGATCGCCGCGGGGGAGACCGTGCTGGTGGTCAGCGACGCCGGCATGCCGTTGATCAGCGATCCCGGGTACCGGCTGGTGGCGGCGTGCGCCGGGGCCGGGCTGCCGGTGTCGTGTCTGCCGGGCCCGTCGGCGGTGACGACGGCGCTGGCGGTGTCCGGGCTGGCGTCGGACCGGTTCTGCTTCGAGGGTTTCGCGCCGCGCAAGGGCCGGGCGGCGTGGCTGGCCGGCTTCGCGACCGAGCGCCGGACGTGTGTGTTCTTCGAGTCACCGCGCCGGCTGGCCGAGACCCTGGCCGAGGCGGTGACCGTGCTGGGGCCGGACCGGCGCGCGGTGGTGTGCCGTGAGCTGACCAAGACCCACGAGGAAATTCGCCGGGGCAGCCTCGCGGAACTGGCCGAGTGGGCCGCCGACGGCGTGCTCGGCGAGATCACCGTGGTGCTGGCGGGGGCGACGCCGGTGGCGGACATCGACAGCTTGGTCGCGCTGGTTCAGGAACTGGTCGACGACGGCGCGCGCGTCAAAGATGCCTGCGCGCAAGTGATCGCCGAGAACCCCGGCGCGCCGTCCCGGCGCGAGCTCTACGACGCGGTCCTGAAGGCCCGTGAGACATAAAAGTGTTGAAAAAGGCTCCGCTGACGTTTTCTGTGGGTCGACTGTCCGGCCGGTGCGGGCCTGGGATGCGCCACGCGGGCGATCGCCTGCGATGCTTCGCAGGCGATCACGAAATTCGCCGCCAATCTCCGCGTGAACCGACCCGACTCGCTTAGGTCGCACTAAGGCCTCGGATCCCAGTCACCAGGTGACTGGGATCCGAGGCCTAAGAGAGTCGGGTAGCTAGATCAGTGTCGATCGACCCAATTTTGTGCAGGGTACCGCCCGCTTGCAGCGGACTGCTCGCGAGACAGGGAGAGGCTGACGGTGGCGGCGGCCTTGTGGAGGCACTCTTCCCATTCGCGGTCCGGGTCGGAGTCGGCGGTGATGCCGCCGCCCACCCCCAGGATCGCTCTGCCGTCGGGGTCGAATTCCACGGTGCGGATCGCGACGTTGAGTTCGGTGCCGGCCAGGGGTGACGCCAAACCGACCGTCCCGCAATAGATTCCGCGGTCGTACGGCTCCCATTCGGCGAGGAGTTCGCGGGCGCGGCATTTCGGGGTGCCGGTCACCGAGGCGGGCGGGAACGCGGCATCGAGCACGGCTGCCATCGGGGTGTCGACCGGAACCCGCGCGGCCACCGTCGACACGAGATGCCAGACGCCCGGCGCGGGCTCGACTGCCAGTAGCTGCGGCACCCGGACCGACCCGGTCGTCGCGACGCGGCTCAGATCATTGCGGACGAGGTCGACGATCATGATGTTCTCGGCGACGTCCTTGACCGACGACGCCAGCTCCGACGGCGGACGATCAAGGGGGAGCGTGCCTTTGATGGGGCTGGAGGTGACGACCTCGCCGCGGCGGCTCAGGAACAGTTCAGGCGACAGCGACGCGACCGCGCCCCACTCGCCTGCGACGAACGCGGCCCGGGCGGGCGCGGTCCGCGTCACCGCGTCGACGAAGAAGTCGATGGGCGCGCCGGACAGCCGCCCGGTGAAGCGGGTACAGACGCAGGCCTGGTACACCTCGCCCGCGGCGATCGCGTCGAGGCAGGACAGCACGCCGGCGCGGTGGCCGGCGCGGTCCGGCGCCCGCCAGTCGATGGCGTACGGCTCGGGTGCCGCCGGCTCCAGGGCGGCCAGCCAGTCGGGAAGCGCTGCCCCGGAGAGGCTTTCGTACCACCAGTGCCCGGCGGCGTCCTGCCGCAGCACCGAGTCCGACCAGCCGCCGGCAGCCTCCGGAATCCGGTGACCACCGTCCGGGTACGACAGGTAGCCGAACCAGCCGCCACCGATCGCCTCACCGGAACCCGTTGGCGCGTCGAAGACTTCGGTGGCGGTCACCGGTTCGATGGCGACGCTCGGTGCGATGACGGCCGTCGCGCCGAACCAGTCACCCAGCAGCGCGGCCGGCGGGGGCAGGCCGCGGCGGGCGGCGGCGTCGGCGACAGCCTTCAACACCCCCGGGGCGTCGCCCAGGTCGGCCAACCGCTCGACTCGCACGCCCCACAGCTTGTCAGACGGTCCGCCGGATCTCCCGCTCGACCAGCACCCCACCGAGCTTGTCGGGGTTGCGCACGGCGTAGAAGTGGCTGATCTTGCCGTCCTCGATCTCGATCAGGATGACGCCCTCGAGTTTCTCGCCGAGGTACAGCACCAGTGCCGGGGCGCTGTTGTACGTCGCGAGGTCGGCACGGGCCTCGGGGTAATCACCGATGCCGCGCATGAGGCCGAGCAGCAGTCTGCCGACCTTGTCCGGGCCGTACACCGGTCGCCGGGCCGCGCTGACCTTGCCGTCGCTGTCCGCGGTCCACGTGACGTTCGGGGCCAGCAGCGTCATCAGGCCGTCCAGATCGCCGGTCGCCGCTGCCGTCAGGAACTGCGTGGTGACCTCGGCGGACTTGGCGGTGTCGGGCGTGTACCGCTTACGCCGGGCCTGGACATGCTCGCGGGCCCGGTGTGCGACCTGGCGCACCGCCGCGGTGGATTTGCCTACGGCCCCGGCGATTTCGTCATAGTCGAACCCGAACACCTCACGCAGCACGAACACGGCCCGTTCGTCGGGGCCCAGCGTCTCCAGGACCACGAGCATCGCCATCGAAACCGACTCGGCGAGAACGACATCCGAGGAGGCGTCGCGCTCGTCGAGTAGCAGCGGCTCGGGCAGCCACGGGCCGACGTACTCCTCGCGGCGGCGAGCGCCGGCCCGCAGGGCATTCAACGCCTGCCGGGTGACCAACTGCGCCAGGTACGACTTGGTGTCCCGCACGGTGTCGAGGTCGACCTCGGCCCACCGCAGGTAGCTGTCCTGCAGCACGTCGTCGGATTCCGTTGCCGAGCCCAGGATTTCGTAGGCGATGGTGAAGAGGAGCGGCCGCAGGTGGGTGAACCGCTCGGCGTGTTCACCCCCTGCGACACTGGCTGAGCCGGTCATGCGCTGACAGTCTCCGCCAGCTGTTCGGCCCGCTTGCCGCCCGTCATTACGAACACCGCGCTCGGCTTATTGGCGACCCGTCGGATCCCCCACAGCGTGCCCTTGCAGATCGCTTCCTTCAGCTTCGCGCCGACTCGACCGCCGATGTAGTAGTTGGTCGAGGAGTCGTCTTTCCGGGCGATCTGGATGGTCGCCAGGTGCCGGCCGAGGCTGACGCACGATCCGACGAACACGGGGTCGAGGGGCTTGGGCTCGGTTCCGGCGATCCGGCTCAGCACGGTCCCCACGGCCGTCACGGTGAGCGGACTCGTCGCCTGGCAGCTCATCCGCAGCGGCTGACCCGACGGTGCAGCGGCGTCGCCGGTGGCGACGATGCGCGGATCGTCGATGCTGGTCATGGTTTCATCGGTCAGCAACCGGCCCAGGTCATCGGTCCGCAGTCCGCTGGCGGCCGCCAGTTGGGGGGTGCCGAAGCCGGCGGTCCACACCGTGACGGCGCTACTGATGAAGCGCCCGTCGGCGAGGGTCACCCGGTGGGCGCTGACGGCGCTGACGTCGCCCTCGATCACAGTCACGCCCAGCTTGGCCAGGGCCTTGGCCACCGAGCGGCGGGCCGGGGCACTCATCGCCGGCGCGAGCTTGTTGCCGACCAACACGACGTTGCGGCCGGCCTCGGCGAATTCGGACGCCGCCTCGATGCCGGTCAGCCCGGCACCGATGACCACCAGTGGCGCGGACAGCGGCACGTCCTGCAGTCGCGCTGCCAGCCGCTCCGCCTGCTCGAATTCGGCCAGGGGGTAAGCGAATTCGGCGGCGCCGGGCACCGACGCCGGGACGGCGCCAGTGCTGCCGACGGCGTAGATCAGGTAGTCGTAGTCCAGGGTGTCGCCAGACGCCAGCTCGACGGTGCGGGCCGCGGCGTCGATGCGGGTGGCGGTGTCGATCACCACGCGGACGTCGTCGGCGAGGAGGGTGTCGTAGCCGACGGTGGCGTCGTAGTTCCCGGCCGCGTGCTGGTGCAGGCGGATGCGTTCGACGAACTTGGGCCGCGGGTTCACCAGGGTGACGGCCACGTCGTCGCGCATCCGGACGTGATTGGCCGCCAGTGCGCCGGCGTATCCGCCGCCGATGACGACAACGCGGTGGAGCTTCTGGTTTCCGGTCATCACTGCATCTCCTTCGGGGTTGGTTATGCCCTCAAGACACCGGCGGCGCCGAAAGTGTGACAAACGTACCCGCAGATGTGGCCCAGATCACTCGACTCCAGTGCGGACCCTGCGACCAGCGGGGGTCAATGCGCAGGTCAGACCACTCCGAGGGCCGACATCGCGTCGGCGACCCGGATGAACCCGGCGATGTTGGCCCCGGCCATGTAGTTGCCCGGCTGGCCGTATTCGTCGGCGGTGCTCAGGCAGCGGTCGTGGATGCGGCCCATGATCTCGGCCAGCCGCTGCTCGGTCTCCTCGAACGTCCACGAGTCGCGCGACGCGTTCTGCTGCATCTCCAGCGCGCTGGTGGCCACGCCGCCGGCGTTGGCGGCCTTGCCGGGCGCGAAGGCGACCTTGGCCTCGGCGAACAACTTCACTGCTTCCGGGGTGCACGGCATGTTGGCGCCCTCGGCGACGACCTGGCAGCCGGACGCGATCAGTGCCTTCGCGTCGTCACCGTCCAGCTCGTTCTGCGTCGCGCACGGTAGCGCGATGTCGCACGGTAACTGCCAGACCGAATCGTTATCGACGAACTGCGCACCGCCGCCGCGCATTTCGGCGTACTCGGCAATCCGGCCGCGACGCACTTCCTTGAGCTCCTTGAGGAGCTCGAGGTCGACGCCCTTCTCGTCCACGATGTATCCGCTCGAGTCCGAACAGCCGATGACGGTGCCGCCGAGTGCGTGCACCTTCTCGATGGCGTAGATCGCGACGTTCCCGGACCCGGACACCACGACCTGCTTGCCGTCGAAGGACTGCCCGGTGCTGCGCAGGATTTCATCGACGAAGAACACGGTGCCGTAGCCGGTGGCCTCGGTGCGGACCTGCGAGCCACCCCACGTCAGGCCCTTGCCCGTCAGGACACCGGACTCGTAGCGGTTGGTGATGCGCTTGTACTGGCCGAACAGGTAGCCGATCTCGCGGCCGCCGACGCCGATGTCGCCGGCGGGGACATCGGTGTACTCACCGATGTGCCGGTACAGCTCGGTCATGAACGACTGACAGAACCGCATCACCTCGTTCTTGGAGCGGCCTTTGGGGTCGAAGTCCGAACCGCCCTTGCCGCCGCCGATGGGCAGGCCGGTCAGCGAGTTCTTGAAAATCTGCTCGAACCCAAGGAATTTCACGATGCCCAGGTACACCGACGGATGGAACCGCAGGCCGCCCTTGAACGGACCCAGCGCGGAGTTGAACTCGACGCGGAAGCCACGGTTGATCTGCTCGGCTCCGGCGTCATCGATCCACGGCACGCGGAAGATGATCTGCCGCTCCGGCTCGAACAGCCGTCGGATGATGGCGGTGTCGGAGTACTCGGGGTGCTTGTCGACGACCGGGCCCAGGCTCGTCAGAACCTCGTAGACGGCTTGGTGGAATTCGATCTCGCCGGCGTTGCGGCGGGTGACTTCCTCGTAGACGTCGTGCAGCCGCTCGTGTAAGCCGTCCTGCGCCATATCTTTTCGTTACTCCTTGGTCTCCGCTTGATAGCGGGGAAATACGCCTTCGGGTGTCGGTAGCACCGTCCCCGGTGCCAGCCGGGTGCCCAGGGCACGGAAATCCCGTGCCGAGGCGTCCTGCCCAAGAAGGTCGAGCAGCTTCCCCCCGGACTCCGGCATCACCGGCTGCACCAGCAGCGCGGCGATCCGGACCGCCTCCAGCGTCGTGTATAGCACTGTGCCGAAGCGGGTCTGGTCCGACTCAGCGGGAGACTTGCGCAGCACCCACGGTTCTTCGGCCGAGAAGTAACGGTTGGCGGCACCGAGCATCTGCCAGATGGCCTCCAGGGCCAGATGCATCGCCGGCACGTCGTAGTGCGCCCGCACCTGCTCGAGCAGCGCGTCGGCCTGCTTGAGCAACTCGAGGTCGGCGGCGGTGAATTCGCCTGGCTCCGGCACGATTCCGCCGAGGTTCTTGTTCACCATCGACAGCGAGCGCTGTGCCAGGTTGCCCAGTTCGTTGGCCAGGTCGGCGTTGATGCGGCCGATGATGGCTTCCTCGCTGTAGCTGCCGTCCTGGCCGAAGGACACCTCGCGCAGGAAGAAGTAGCGCACCTGGTCCAGGCCGAAGGCGTCGATCAGCGCGATGGGATCCACCACGTTGCCCACCGACTTGCTCATCTTCTCGCCCTTGACATTGATGAAGCCGTGCGCGAAAACCCGCTCCGGAAGGGCGATTCCAGCCGACATCAGGAACGCCGGCCAGTAGACGCTGTGGAACCGGATGATGTCCTTGCCGATCATGTGGAGATTGGCCGGCCAGTACTTGCCGAAGTCCTCGGCGGCGGTGTCCGGAAAGCCCACGCCCGTAAGGTAATTCGTCAACGCGTCGACCCACACGTACATGACGTGCTCGGGGTGGTCGGGTACCGGGACGCCCCAGTCGAACGTGGTGCGCGAGATCGACAGGTCCTTGAGCCCGCCCGAGACGAAGCTGACGATCTCGTTGCGCCGCACATCGGGTCCGATGAATTCGGGATGCGCCTCGTAGTGCGCCAGCAGCCGGTCGGTGTAGGCCGACAGCTTGAAGAAGTAGGTCTGCTCCTCGGTCCACGTGACGGGCGTGCCGGTCTCGATGGCGAACCGGCTGCCGTCGCGCACCTCGGTCTCGTCCTCGGCGAAGAAGCGCTCGTCGCGGATCGAGTACCAGCCGGCGTACGTGCCGAGGTAGATGTCCCCGGTCTCGTTCATCCGGCGCCAGATTTCCTTGGACGCCTCGTAGTGGTCGGCGTCGGACGTCCGGATGAACCGGTCGAAGGAGATGTTGAGCTTCTCCTGCAGCGCCTGGAACACGTCGGAGTTGCGCGTGGCCAGCTCCGCGGCGGTGATGCCTTCGGCCGCCGCGGCCTCGGCCATCTTCTGGCCGTGCACGTCGGTACCGGTCAGGTAGCGGACGTCGAAGCCGTCGAGCCGCTTGAACCGGGCGATCGCGTCGGTGGCGATGTACTCATACGCGTGCCCGATGTGCGGTGCGCCGTTCGGGTACGCGATGGCGGTGGTGATGTAGAAAGGCTCACTCATTTGGGTCTCACTTTAGGGTGTCGCTGTGAGCGCCAAACGAGAGAAGCCGCCCGCCCCGGAACCACTGCCCGGACTGATCGACGCCCACACCCACCTGGACGCCTGTGGTGCGACCGACGCGGCGAGCATCAAAGAAATCCTGGACCGTGCCGAAGCCGTCGGCGTCGAGAAGGTCGTCACCATCGCCGACGATCTCGAGGCGGCCGAGTGGGCCGTCGGCGCCGCGCATGCCGATCCGCGTGTGTACGCCGCCGTCGCGCTGCATCCGACCCGTGCCAACGCCCTCGATGACCAGGCCAGACGCACCCTGGAAGGCCTGGCCGCCGACCCGCGTGTGGTCGCGGTAGGGGAGACCGGCATCGACATGTACTGGCCCGGCAAGCTCGACGGTTGCGCCGACGAGGCGACGCAGCGCGAGGCCTTCGCCTGGCACATCGACCTGGCCAAACGGGTCGGCAAGCCGCTGATGATCCACAACCGGGACGGCGACGCCGAGGTCCTCGACGTGCTGAGGTCCGAGGGCGCGCCGGAGACGGTGATCTTCCACTGCTTCTCGTCGGACGCCGCGATGGCCCGCACCTGCGCTGATCACGGCTGGCTCATGAGTCTGTCCGGCACCGTCAGCTTCCGGAACGCGCATGCGCTGCGGGAGGCGGCCGCGATCATCCCGGCGGAGCTGTTGCTCGTCGAAACCGACGCGCCGTTCCTGACGCCGCACCCGTTCCGCGGCGCGCCCAACGAGTCGTACTGCCTGCCGTACACGGTCCGCGCACTGGCCGAGATCCGGAATTCTTCAGCGGCCGAAATTGCCGCGGTGACCTCGGAAAACGCTTCGAAAAGCTATGGACTGTATCATTAGTCCAAGTTGCCGCCTCCCGGGGACGTTCGTTACCGTTCTGTGATCAACCCGGTCGAGGTGGCTTTCATGTGGTCACCGCGGCCGCTGCTCGGGGCCACCCCGGGCTCGATAGACACGGGATTGACGCCTTGAACGTTCTGAACAAATTGCATGATGCGCGCTCGCCGATGCTGCGTGGCGTGACCGGGGCCTTCCTCGCCACGCTGACCGTCGCAGGCGGGTTCGCCGTCGCGAACCACAAGACCGTCACCCTCACCATCGACGGCGCACCGATGACGGTGCAGACCATGAAGACCCGCATCGGCGACGTCCTGACCGAGAACGGCTTCACCGTCGGCGAGCGCGACGACCTGTTCCCCGCGGCCGACCAGGACGTGCACGACGCCGAGAACATCGTGCTGCGCCGCAGCCGCCCGCTCGAGATTTCGCTGGACGGCCAGGGCACGCGTCAGGTGTGGACCACCGCCGCCACCGTGCAGGACGCCCTCAAGCAGCTGTCCATGACCGACACCGCGCCCGTCGCGGCCGACCGCGCCACCCGCGTGCCGCTGGCCGGCATGTCGCTGCCCGTGGTCAGCGCCCGCAACGTGACCATCGTCGACGGCGGTGTGCCGCGCCAGGTGCACCTGGCCGCGGCCAACGTGGCCGGGCTGCTGGCCGAGGCCGGCGTGCCGCTGGAGCAGCGCGACACCGTCGTCCCCGCGGCATCCACGCCGGTGACCGAGGGCATGCAGATCGATGTGACCCGGATCCGGCTGCAGCAGGTGACCATGGAATCGCCGCTGCCCCCGACCATGAACACGGTGCCCGACCCGGCGCTCAACATGAGCCGCAAGGTGGTCGACGATCCGGGCCAGCCCGGCACGCAGAACGTGACGTTCGCCGTTGCCACGGTCAACGGTGTCGAGACCGGTCGGCTGCCGGTCTCCAATCAGGTGCTGACCCCGGCGCGGGACGGCGTCCTGCGCGTCGGCGCCAAGCCCGGCACCGAGGTGCCGCCGGTGACGCAAGGGGCTGCCTGGGATGCACTGGCGCGTTGCGAGTCCACCGGCAACTGGGCCATCAATACGGGCAACGGTTTTTACGGCGGAGTCCAATTTGATCAGAACACCTGGGAGCGGCAGGGCGGTCTGCGTTATGCTGCGAGAGCTGATCTTGCGACACGTGAAGAGCAGATCGCGATTGCTGAAGTGACGCGAGCCCGCCAAGGTTGGGGTGCCTGGCCAGTGTGTAGCGGGAGAATTGGGGCACGATGACGATCCGGCTACTCGGTCGAACCGAAATCCGGCATCTGGCAAAAGAGCTTGATTTCCGGCCGCGTAAGGCCTTCGGACAGAACTTCGTGCATGACGCCAACACGGTGCGCCGCATCGTGTCGGCATCCGGGGTCAACCGGCAGTCCCACGTCTTGGAGGTCGGCCCGGGTCTGGGCTCGCTGACGCTGGCGCTGCTGGACCGCGGCGCGAAGGTGACGGCCGTCGAGATCGACCCGGTGCTGGCCCGCCAGCTGCCGACCACGGTCGCCGAGCACTCCCACAGCGAGATCGGCCGGTTGACGGTGATCAACCGCGACGTGCTCGACCTCATGCCGTCCGACCTGGACGAGCAGCCGACGGCGCTGGTCGCCAACCTGCCGTACAACGTCGCGGTGCCGGCAATCCTGCACCTGCTCTCGGAATTCCCGACCATCCGCACCGTCATGGTGATGGTCCAGGCCGAGGTCGCCGAGCGGCTCGCCGCCGACCCCGGCACCAAGGACTACGGGGTGCCCAGCGCCAAGGTGCGGTTCTTCGGCAACGTCCGGCGCTACGGCATGGTGTCGCCGACGGTGTTCTGGCCCATCCCGCGGGTCTACTCGGGCCTGGTCCGGATCGACCGGCACGAGACGTCGCCGTGGCCGACCGACGACAACTTCCGCTCGCAGGTTTTCGACCTGATCGACATCGCGTTCGCGCAGCGGCGCAAGACGTCGCGCAACGCGTTCGCCGAGTGGGCGGGTTCGGGCAATGCCTCGGCCGAGCGCCTGCTGGCCGCCAGCATCGATCCGGCACGTCGTGGCGAGACCCTGGCGATCGCCGACTTCGTGCGGCTGCTGCAGCGTTCGGGCGAGCTGGACCGCGAGCAGCGCGCCACGGCCCCGGAGCCTGAGCAGCAGGTCGACGCCACCCACTGAGGCCGGCGGGCAGGCTTTTCCACACTTGGTGTTGTGGCTCTCGCCGCGGGCGTTAATGTCGTGGCGTGTCTACGTCGGATGGAAACACTGCTTCTGAGTGGGTACCCACAGGCTCGGTGACCGTCCGCGTGCCGGGCAAGGTGAACCTGTACCTCGGTGTCGGTGACTGTCGCGATGACGGCTATCACGAGCTCACCACGGTGTTCCACGCCGTCTCCCTGTTCGACGAGGTGACCGTTCGCAACGCGGACCTGTTGTCACTGGAGATGTTCGGCGACGGCGCCGAGGGCCTGCCGACCGACCACCGCAATCTCGCCTGGCAGGCTGCCGAACTCATGGCCGAGCACGTCGGCCGCGCGCCCGACGTCGCGATCTCGATCGACAAGTCCATCCCGGTGGCCGGCGGCATGGCCGGCGGCAGCGCCGACGCGGCCGCCGTGCTGGTCGCCATGAACAACCTCTGGGAGCTGGGTGTGCCCCGCAGGGACCTGCATGCGCTGGCCGCCCGGCTCGGCAGCGACGTCCCGTTCGCGCTGCACGGTGGCACCGCGCTGGGCACCGGCCGCGGCGAGCAGTTGGCCACGGTGCTGGCGCGGAGCACGTTCCACTGGGTGCTGGCGTTTGCCGAGGGTGGGCTGTCCACGCCGAAGGTTTTCGCCGAGCTGGACAACCTGCGGGCCGACGGGCGCAAGGGCGGCCCGCCGGCGCTGGACGATCCCGAGCCGTTGCTGACCGCGCTGGCCTCGGGCGATCCGAGGGAACTGGCGCCGCTGCTGGGCAACGATCTGCAGGCCGCGGCCGTCAGCCTGGACACCGGGCTGCGGCGCACGCTGCGCGCGGGCGTCGAAGCCGGCGCGCTGGCGGGCATCGTGTCCGGTTCCGGGCCCACCTGCGCGTTCCTGTGCGCCTCCGCCGAGGACGCCGTCGAGGTCGGCACCCAGCTTTCCGGTGCCGGGGTATGCCGCACGGTGCGTGTCGCCAGCGGCCCGGTGCACGGCGCCAGAGTGGTGCCGGCGCCCAGCAAGCAGGCCTGAGCCGGTGTGACTCAGCACTCAATTCGGCCAACAGTTTGTTAGCTACTTAAGAGTCTCTTAAGATGATCGATGGTGTATGCCAGCGGCCAGGCGTGGAACGCAATGGTTTTTCTCACCGGCGGTGTCGGTGGGCGGATGCGCAGCGCCGGAGTCATGGCAGCGGAGCCATCGATTCGAGATATAACCGCGGCCGAATTGTGCGTGCGCGCCTCTACAAGTGCGCCTGGCACCGGACGGACTATGGAACGACGGGCAGTGGCGCCTGACGTCAGGAGGTTGTCGTGAGCCGATTTACCGACAAGATGTACAACAACGCTCGTACATCGCAGCGGGGCATGGTCACCGGTGAGCCGCACGAGCCGGTGCGCCACACCTGGGGTGAGGTCCACGAGCGGGCCCGCCGGATCGCAGGTGGCCTGGCGGCCGCCGGCATCGGTCACGGCGACAAGATCGGCGTGCTGGCCGGTTTCCCGGTGGAGATCGCCCCGACCGTGCAGGGCATCTGGATGCGCGGCGGCAGCCTCACCATGCTGCACCAGCCGACGCCCCGTACCGATCTGGCCGTCTGGGCTGAAGACACCATGAACGTCATCAGCATGATCGAGGCCAAGGCCGTCATCGTCTCCGAGCCGTTCCTGGTGGCCATCCCGGTGCTGGAGGAGAAGGGCCTGCAGGTCCTCAAGGTCGGCGATCTGCTCGCTGCCGAGCCCATCGACCCCGTCGAGACCGGTGAAGACGACCTCGCGCTGATGCAGCTGACCTCGGGTTCGACCGGGTCGCCGAAGGCCGTGCAGATCACGCACCGCAACATCTACTCCAACGCCGAGGCCATGTTCATCGGCGCCGAGTACGACGTCGACAAGGACGTCATGGTCAGCTGGTTGCCGTGCTTCCACGACATGGGCATGGTCGGCTTCCTGACCATCCCGATGTACTTCGGCGCCGAGCTGGTCAAGGTCACGCCCATGGACTTCCTGCGCGACACCCTGCTGTGGGCCAAGCTGATCGACAAGTACAAGGGCACCATGACGGCGGCCCCGAACTTCGCCTACGCCCTGTTCGCCAAGCGGCTGCGCCGCCAGGCCAAGCCGGGCGAATATGACCTCTCCACGCTCCGGTTCGCGCTGTCCGGCGCCGAGCCCGTCGACCCCGCCGACGTCGAGGACCTCATCGACGCCGGCAAGCCGTTCGGCCTGAAGGCCTCGGCCATCCTGCCGGCCTACGGCATGGCCGAGACCTGCCTCGCCGTGTCGTTCTCGCCGTGCAACGCCGGCCTGGTCGTCGACGAGGTCGACGCCGACCTGCTGGCCGCCCTGCGGCGCGCCGTGCCGGCCTCCAAGGGCAACACGCGTCGCCTGGCATCGCTGGGCCCGCTGCTGCGCGACCTCGAGGCCCGCGTCGTCGACGAGGACGGCAACGTCCTGCCCGAGCGCGGTGTCGGTGTCATCCAGCTGCGCGGCGAATCGGTGACCCCCGGCTACATCACCATGGCCGGCTTCCTGCCGACGCAGGACGAGAACGGTTGGTACGACACCGGTGACCTCGGGTACATCACCGAGGAGCAGAACATCGTGGTGTGTGGCCGCGTGAAGGACGTCATCATCATGGCGGGCCGCAACATCTACCCCACGGACATCGAACGCGCGGCGGGCCGGGTGGAAGGTGTGCGCCCGGGCTGCGCCGTCGCGGTGCGCCTGGATGCCGGTCATTCGCGCGAGACCTTCGCCGTCGCGGTCGAGTCCAACGCCTGGCAGGACCCGGCAGAGGTGCGCCGGATCGAGCATCAGGTGGCGCACGAGGTCGTCACCGAGGTCGACGTGCGGCCGCGCAACGTGGTCGTGCTGGGCCCCGGCACCATCCCGAAGACCCCGTCCGGCAAGCTCCGTCGCGCCAACTCGGTGGAACTCGTCACCGGCTAGGTTTGTGAAGTCGTGAAAGCCCCTGATCTCCAAGGAGATCGGGGGTTTTCACGTTTTCCACACGGATGGGCTTGCCCGCTACGCTGAGCGAAAGCTGTGAACCCCGGGTAATCTCGCCAATTACCGACGAGAGGACCGGCGTATTCATGAGGCGTGTCGTTGCGGCCCTGGCCGCAGTGCTCGGCGCGGGCGCCATCGCCGCGGTACCCGCTTGTGCCGACGGCTCGGCGGGCGTGCTCGGGAAGCCGAACAACATTGCCGCAGCGGTCGGTTCCGGCGTCCGGGGCGGCGTCATCGTCGGCTTCACCGCCACGGGGCCTGACGTCCGTGCGGCCTCCGTGGCAGTGATCGCGGCGTGTAACCGGGCCGGTGCCGACCAGTGCACGAGCGACGAGGTCACCAACGATCGGTTGTGCATCGTCAACGTGCACGCCCCCGAGAGCGGCGTCGTGGCCGGCGGCGCCGGGCCGACGATCGAGGACGCCCGCCGCGACGCGTTCAACCGGGCGGCGGCCAACAACACTCCTCTTGCTGCGGACTCACCCACACTGGTCTCGTCGTGCCCGTGAACTGAGGCACGCACGCAGCGGTCGTGACGAATTCCGTTGCATACGAAAGTTCCTCGGCCATCCGGTGACGTTGCTCACCGCCTTTTTCGAGATCACCAGGTCACCGCATTTCGGCTGCTCACGGACATGTGAGTTTGCCATGAGTTCATGGCACGGTCACATGGCCGAAACATATAGTCGAACTAACATGCGGGGGCCAGAAGGCAGGCTGAGAGACAGACGGCCTTCCCCCGAAAGTGAGAAGGTGACATGACTCATCAAGGCAAGCGCACGATGGCAGCTCTGCTGGTGGGCCTGGCCTCGGTCAGCGGCATCATGGCGCCCGTCGCAGGTGCCCGCCCGACCTGTCAGGACTCCGGCGCAACCTCCACCTGTGAGACCAACGGCAGCGTGGCGATCAAGGCGACCCCGGGCGTCCGTACCCAGGACACCACCCAGAGCTCGCGCGTGGGCGCGCAGGGCCGCCGCAACTGCTACACCGATGCCGTCGACCGGCAACACATCTGCGGATAGTTCTTTCGCGACCAATACGCGAAAACCCCCAAATTCGGTGGAATTTGGGGGTTTTCGTGGTTTACGGCCGAAATGGCTACCAGGCGTGGACGGTGTTCTGCGCCGCCTCGACGCCGTGCTGCAGCAGCAATTCCGTTGCGTCGGCTGCTTGTTCGAGAATGGCGCCCAATTCGGGCCGTTCCCTCGAGTTGAAGTTCTCCAGCACGAACGCCGCCGGGTCCTGACGCCCCGGCGGGCGGCCGACGCCGATGCGGACGCGCTGAAAATCCTTGGTGCCCAAGGCCGAAGCCACGGACCTCAGGCCATTGTGGCCGCCCTCGCCGCCGCCGAATTTGAGCCGGATGCGGCCGAAATCGATGTCCAACTCGTCGTGGAGCACCACGACATCGGCGGGCGCGACCGAATAGAACTTCGCCAAAGGCCCGACGTGCCTGCCGGATTCGTTCATGTAGGTGCGCGGCTTGGCGAGCACCACGGACCGGCCTCCCAGCCGGCCCGTGGTGACCTCAGCTCCGGATTTCTTGTGCACCTTGAATCCTGAGCCGATGCGCTCGGCCAGGATGTCGGCAACCAGAAATCCAACGTTGTGCCGCGTTGTTTCGTAGCGCGGCCCAGGATTGCCCAGGCCGACCACCAGCAGTGGCTCGGCCAAAGCGGACTACTCCGACTCGGCAGCGGCCTCTTCGGCCGCCTCGCCCTCGGCAGCGGCCTCTTCGCCCGAAGCGGCCTCTTCCTCGCCGGCGCCCTCGGCGTCCAGGTCCTCAGCGGTCGGCGCGGTGACGACGTTGACGACCAGGGTCTCGGCGTCGGTCACCAGGGTGACGCCCTTGGGCAGCTCGACCTGGCCGGCCAGGATCTGGGTGCCGGCCTCGACGCCCTCGACCGAAATGGTCAGCGACTCGGGGATCGACAGGGCCTCGGCCTCGATCTGGATGGTGTTGGCGTCCTGGGTGACCAGGGTGCCGGGGGCGGCGTCGCCCTCGACGAGGACGTTCACGTCGACGGTGACCTTCTCGCCACGCTTCACGACGATCAGGTCGGCGTGCTCGATGTTGCGCTTGATCGGGTGAACGACGACCTGCTTGGTCAGCGCGAGCTGCTCCTTGCCGGCGATGTCCAGGGTCAGCACCGCGTTGGTGCCCGAGTTACGCAGCACGGCAGCGAAGTCGTGGGCGTTGATCTCGAGGTGCTGGGGGTCGGTGCCGTGGCCGTACAGGACAACGGGCACGCGGCCTTCGCGACGGGCCAGACGCGAGGCGCCCTTGCCGGTCCGGGTGCGGACCGCAGCGGTCAGATTGTTCGAGGTGGGGGCCGCGTTCTTGGCCATGTGAATCGCTCCTGATGCCGTATCTACTGGGTGGCACGGCCAGGGCTGGGATATCTGCGCACATACGTGCTGTGAATTCCCGTCGATAACGGTGGCCCGAAATCGGACCGACCCTCGCCGTGATCGTGAGCCAGACTAGCGGAAACGCCCCTTACAGCGGAAATTCAGTGGCAGTGAGCTGGGCAGACAGGTCCCAGAGCGCCGTCGCGGTGCGCGCCGAACGGGCGGCCGGCTTGATCAGCTGGGTGGGGCCGGTCGGCCCACGGAAGCCGAATTTCGGGCCGACGAACGTGTTGCCCGGCAGGTCCTGCGACGCCGCGAACAGCGTCTGGCGCGCACCGAAGGACGCGTCGGTGGCGATCTTGTTGGCGGCGAGCCAGAACTTGTCGCCGAACTCATTGCCGGTGTGGCCCTGCAGGTTGGTGGCCGAGTAGCCCGGGTGCGCGGCCAGCGCCCGGACGGGCGAGCCCGCGATCGACAGCCGGCGCTGCAGGTCTTTGGTGAACAGCAGATTCGCCAGCTTCGACTGCCCATACGCCAGCCAGGCCGAGTACGGCCGCGACTTCCAGTTCAGGTCTTTGAGGCTGATGTAGCCCAGCAGGTGCAGCTCGGACGACACCGTGACGACGCGGTCGGTGATCTTGGGCAACAGCAGGTTGGTCAGGGCGAAGTGGCCCAGGTGGTTGGTGCCGATCTGGCTCTCGAAACCGTCCTCGGTCACCGAGAAGGGCACCGCCATGATGCCGGCGTTGTTGATCAGGACATCGACCTTGTCGACCCCGGCGGCGAACTCACGCACCGAGGCCAGGCTCTGCAGATCGAGCGGACGGACCTCGACGTCGCCGGTCATGCCCGCGGCCGCGGCGTCGCCTTTGGCGGTGTTGCGGCAGGCCAGGATGACCTTGGCGCCCACGCCGGCCAGCTCACGGGCGGTGACCTCGCCGAGGCCACTGTTGGCCCCGGTGACGATGACGGTGCGGCCGGCGAAGGAAGGAAGGTCCGCGGCGGTCCATTCGCTCATGACGGCGAGCTTAGTGCGGCGCCGCTACTTCGGTCCGACGGAGAAGCCCTTGATGATCGTCTCGATGTCGCCGGCCTGCTCCTTGGCCTGTTCGGCGTACGTCGTGACGGTCAGCTGGATCAGGTAGTGGATGCCCGGGCGCGGCGGCGACGGCTGGGCGATCACGATCCGGTTGTACGACTGCATCCGGCGGTTGTGCAGGTCGTAGCTGCCCTCGATCATGGCCGACGGATAACCCTGGAAGTCCTCGCTCGAGCTGTAGAGCTTCTTGAAGTTCTCGGACAGCAGCGCGTCGGCGTCGGAGTGCTTGAGAGCGTCCTTGACGTCGAAGTCGCCGGACAGCTGGAACACCATCAGCATCGCCAGGGGATAGGTGTCGTTCTTGGCGATCGTCACGGTGCCGGGCGAGTAGTTGAGGTTCTTGTAGCCCGTCCAGCCCGGTGGCCGCGGCAGCGACACCTTGAGGTCGGTGAGCTGGTCCGGGACGACCTGCTTGCTCTGCACGCCGAGCTTGTTCAGGTAGTCGGGGAACGGGATCAGGCTGGCCTTGTCCACCGGAGTCGTGCTGGTGGTCGGCGTCGTCGACCAGATCGACTTGTAGTCAGGCGTTTTCGCGTCGCATGCGGCGAGGGTGAGAGCGGTCGCAATGGACAGCACCGCCCCACCGATCCGCTGCAGGATCACAGAATCTCGCGGACCGCGTCGATCGGGCGGGCCAGCCGGGTGCCCTTGTCGGTGACGACGAAGGGCCGCTCGATCAGGATCGGGTGCTCCGCCATGGCGTCGAGCAACTGCTCGTCGGTGGCCTCGGCCAGATTCAGCTCGGCGTAGAGGGCTTCGCGCTTGCGCACCGCGGTGCGCACGTCGATGCCCGCATCCTCGATCATCGCCGCGAGCTCGGCCCGGGACGGCGGCGTCTTCAGATACTGCACGACCTCGGGCTCAACGCCGTTCTCCCGCAACAGATCCAGCGTCTTGCGGGAGGTCGAGCACTTCGGGTTGTGGTAAATCCGGGCCATTTAGGCGGATCCGTCGAAAAGGCCGGTGACCGAGCCGTTTTCGAACACCGCGCGGATGGTCGAGGCCAGCAGCGGCGCGATCGACAGCACGGTCAGGGCGTCGAACTGCTTGTCCGGCGTGATGGGCAGCGTGTTGGTGACGATGACCTCGCGGGCGCCACAGTCGGCGAGACGCTGGGCCGCCGGGTCGGACAGCACGCCGTGCGTGGCGGCGATGATGACGTCCTTGGCGCCGTCTTCGCGCAGCAGCTTCACGGCGCCGGCGATGGTGCCACCGGTGTCGATCATGTCGTCGGTCAGGATGCAGGTCTTGCCCTTGACCTCACCGACGACGCGGTTGGCCTTGACCTGGTTGGGGACCAGCGGATCGCGGGTCTTGTGGATGAAGGCCAGGGGCACGCCGCCCAGCGAGTCGGCCCACTTCTCGGCGACGCGCACGCGGCCGGAGTCGGGGGAGACCACGACGAGGTCGGAGTCGGAGTACTTGTCACCGATGTAGCCGCACAGCAGGGACTGGCCGCGCATGTGGTCGACCGGACCGTCGAAGAAGCCCTGAATCTGGTCGGTGTGCAGGTCGACCGAGACGATGCGGTCGGCGCCGGCGGTCTTGAGCAGGTCGGCGACCAGGCGGGCCGAGATGGGCTCGCGGCCGCGGTGCTTCTTGTCCTGGCGCGCGTACGGGTAGAACGGCAGGATCGCGGTGATCCGCTTGGCCGACCCGCGCTTGAGCGCGTCGATCATGATGAGCTGTTCCATCAGCCAGTGGTTCAGCGGCGCGGGGTGGCTCTGCAGCACGAAGGCGTCACTGCCGCGCACCGACTCGTCGAAACGGACGAAGATCTCGCCGTTCGCGAAGTCCCGGGATGTCTGCGGGGTGACCTCGACGCCGAGCTCTTTGGCCACCTGTTCGGCCAGTTCGGGGTGCGCGCGCCCCGAGAAGAGCATCAGATTTTTGCGGTTGTCGGTCCAGTCCGTGGCCACTGTGTGCTGCTTTCGCGGTGGGGGATCGATACGCGGTAATGGTACTTGCCGGTAACCCGGAACTGTTGCCGGGTTACCAGAACACCAACAACAAACATCGAGCTCAGCTCTCGCCGCGCGCTTTCCGGGCTGCGGCTGCGGCCTTCGAGTCGGGGCGTTTGCGCTCGACCCAGCCTTCGATGTTGCGCTGCTCACCCTTCGAAACGGCCAGCGCACCAGGGGGTACGTCCTCGCGGACCACGGTGCCGGCGCCGGTGTAGGCGCCGTCGCCGACGGTCACCGGTGCGACGAACATCGTGTCCGAGCCGGTGCGCACGTGGGAACCGATGGTGGTGCGGTTCTTGTTCTCACCGTCGTAGTTGACGAAGACGCTGGACGCGCCGATGTTGCTGTACTCGCCGATGTCGGCGTCCCCGACGTAGGTCAGGTGCGGCACCTTGGTGCCGGTGCCGATCTTCGAGTTCTTCACCTCGACGAACGCACCCAGCTTGCCGTCGGCGCCGAGTTCGGTGCCGGGCCGCAGATACGTGAAGGGGCCGACGGTGGCGCCCGCCCCGATGACCGCGAGCTGCCCGTGGGTGCGGATAACCTCGGCGCCGTCGCCGACCTCCATGTCGGTCAGCGTGGTGTCGGGGCCGATGACGCAGTTGGCGCCGACGTCGGTGGCGCCCAGCAGCTGGGTACACGGCCTCACGACGGTGTCGCGGCCGATGCTCACGTCGACGTCGATCCAGGTGGTGCTCGGGTCGATGACCGTGACGCCCGCGCGCTGGTGGCCGGCGATGATGCGGCGGTTCAGTTCGGCGGCCACCTCGGACAGCTGCACACGGTCGTTGACGCCGGAGACCTGCGCGCTGTCGTCGACATGGTGGGCCCGCACGATCTGGCCGTCGCCGCGCACGATCGAGATGGCGTCGGTGAGGTAGAGCTCCTGCTGCGCGTTGTCGGAGCGCAGCCGGCTCAGTGCCGAGCGCAGGGCGGCCGCGTCGAAGGCGTACACCCCGGAGTTCACCTCGCGGATGGCGCGCTGGGATTCGGTGGCATCGGCCTGCTCGACGATGCCGATCACCTCGTGGTCCTGCGTGCGCAGGATGCGGCCGTAGCCCGTCGGGTTGGTGACGGTCGTGGTCAGCACGGTGGCCGCCGCGGTCGCGGCGGCGTGGGTATCGACGAGATTGGCGAGGGTGTCGGCGTCGAGCAGCGGCACGTCACCCGCGGTGACGACGACGGTGCCGGCGAAGTCGCCGGGCAGTGCGGACAAGCCGCAGCTGACGGCGTGCCCGGTACCGAGCTGCTCGTCCTGGATGGCGACGGTGACGCTGCGCCCGAGGCCGCCCGCGATCTCGTGCACATGCGCGGTGACGCGCTCGCGCTCCTTGCCGACCACCACAACGAGGTGCGTCGGATTGACCTTGGCGACGGCATGCAGCGCGTGTGCCAGCATGCTGCGGCCGGCCAGCGTATGCAGGACCTTCGGGATGTCGGAGCGCATCCGGGTGCCCGACCCGGCCGCCAGGACGATGACAGCGGCTTCGCCTCGAGTCACGTACGCCTCTCTCTACGCGGATGGTCGCGCTTTACAGCTCCGTCGCCAGGACTCGAACCTGAACTATCTGAACCAAAATCAGAGGTGCTGCCGATTACACCACGACGGATTACTCGCCAGAGACTCTAATGCAAGCGGATAGGCTGGCGACCATGGCAGCGGCGGAGAACGGAGCGCGCAGCCCTCGTGCGCGCATGACCGGCAGTGAACGCCGTCAGCAGCTCATCGAGATCGCCAAGTCGCTTTTCGCCGAGCGCGGCTACGACGGCACGTCCATCGAGGAGATCGCGCAGCGCGCCAACGTCTCCAAGCCCGTCGTCTATGAGCATTTCGGCGGTAAGGAAGGCCTCTACGCCGTCGTCGTCGACCGCGAGATGTCCGCGCTGCTCGACGGCATCACGTCGTCACTGACCAACAACCGGTCGCGGGTCCGGGTCGAGCGGGTGGCGCTGGCGCTGCTGACCTACGTCGAGGAGCACACCGACGGCTTCCACATCCTGATCAGGGATTCGCCGGCGGCCATTACCTCGGGCACCTACTCGACGCTGCTCAACGACGCGGTCAACCAGGTCAGCTCGATCCTGGCCGGTGACTTCTCCCGCCGCGGGCTCGACCCGGAGCTGGCGCCGCTCTATGCGCAGGCGCTCGTGGGCTCAGTGTCGATGTCCGCGCAGTGGTGGCTGGACACCCGCGAACCGAAGAAGGAAGTGGTCGCCGCGCACCTGGTCAATCTGATGTGGAACGGCCTGACGCATCTCGAGTCGGATCCCGAGCTGCACGAGAACTGAGTTCACGTTCGGCTGACGGGGTCCTAGCCGCAGTCGCGCAGCAGCAGGTCCGCCGTGGTCTCCCGGCGGATCAGCGCCCGGACCCGGCGGTCGCACACGGCGATGACCGGTGGCCGGGTCGTCATGGTGAAGTTCGACGCCGTGCTGTGGTGGTAGGCGCCGGTGCACGCGGTGGCGAGCAGATCGCCGGGGTGGACGTCGTCGGGCAGGTCGAGGTCGTCGGCGATGACGGTGCCGTCGCGGCCGAGGACGGTGGCGGGTCGCGTGGGCCCGAGCGGGTGCCGATTGGCAAGGGTGACAGTGTAATTCGCGACCGGCGCCGAGTGCGGGTGGCTGCCGTCGACGGTGACGACGGCGCGGCCGTCGGTGCGGGCCGACACCGACTGCACGCGGTGCAGCGTCACGCCGGCCCGGCCGCTGATCGCGCGGCCGGGTTCGACGACGAGCCGGGGCCGGGGGAAGCGGTTGGCGGCGCAGGCGGCGTCGAGGGCGTCTTCCAGGAAATCGGCGAGGGCCGCCACGTCGAGTTCGGGTTCGCCGGTCCGGTAGGCGATGGCGTGGCCGCCGCCGATGTTCAGTTCGGTGAGCACGACGCCGTGGGCGGCGCGCACATCGGTCATGGTGTCGACGAGACCGCGCACGGCCTCGACGTACACCTCCGGTTCGGCGATCTGCGTGCCGAGGTGGCAGTACAGGCCGGCCAGCGGCAGTTGCGGGGTGGCGAGCGCCCGGCGGACGGTCGGCAGCACGTCGACACCGGGCCGGACCTGCAGCAGCACGGCCTGCCGCCGGCGCGCGACGCCCGCCAGGTAGGCCATCTCGATGGGGCAGTCCAGCACGATGCGGCCGACGCCGGCGCCCGCGGCGGTCGCCAGCTCGTCGACCGACTTGCCGCTGCCGTGGACGACGATGCGCGCCGGGTCCATGCCGCCGGCGAGGGCCGTGGCCAGCTCGGCCGTCGAACACACCGCCATGCCGAGGCCGGCCTCGTGCACCCAGCCGGCAACGGTCCTGGTCAGCAGGGACTGGGCGGCGTAGACGACCTCGACGCCGCGCAGCGTGGCGCGGTAGTGCTGGGCCCGCTTGCGGAAGTCCGCCTCATCCAGAACATATGCGGGCGTGCCGAACTCGTCGGCCACGTCGGTGAGCGCGACCGACCCGACGCAGAGTCGTCCCAAGGCGTCGACCTGGGTGGTCAGCGGCCAGATGGTGGTGTCGATGCGCGGACGCATGGCGCCCCGCAGGGACGGCAGGATGTCGAGCAGTGTCATGGATCCACCCTGCGCCCGGAATCGCCCGGTGAGCGCCCCGTTGACGATCCCTTGACGGGACGGTGCCCAATATTGACGAAGTCCTGCGAACTACAATCGGAGTCATCATGACCTCCCCGGGGCAGCAATCGATCCAAACCCCGTTGGCGGGGCTCGTCCAACTCGCACTCACCGATCCTGGCCTGCAGGAACTGACGCGGCAGGCCGCTGAGGGTGTCGCCGAGCAGGCTCTGGTGGGCCCGGTCAGCGCGCGGCTCCCGGTCGCGGCCGCGCTGGCCGCCGCCGGTCCGGTGCTGGTCGTCACGGCCACCGGTCGCGAGGCCGACGACCTCACCGCCGAACTGCGGGCCGTCCACGGCGACGCCGTGGCGCTGTTCCCGTCGTGGGAGACGCTGCCGCACGAGCGGCTCTCGCCCGGCGTGGACACCGTGGGTGCCCGGCTGACGGTGCTGCGCCGGCTGGCGCGGCCCGACGACGCCCGCCTCGGCCCGCCGCTGCGCGTGGTGGTCACCACGGCCCGGTCGCTGTTGCAACCGCTGGCCGGCGGGGTCACCGACGCCGAGCCGGTGACGCTGACCATCGGCGGTGAAGCCGACTTCGACGACACCGTGGCGCGGCTGGTCGAGCTGGCCTACACGCGCGTCGACATGGTGGGCAAGCGCGGCGAATTCGCCGTCCGCGGCGGCATTCTCGACGTCTTCACGCCGACCGCCGAGCACCCGGTGCGCGTCGAGTTCTGGGGCGACGAGGTCACCGAGATGCGGATGTTCTCGGTGGCCGACCAGCGGTCCATCCCCGAGATCGCGGTCGACACGGTGATCGCGATGCCCTGCCGCGAACTGCTGCTGACCGCGGATGTCCGCGAACGCGCCGCCGAGATCGGGGCGGGCCTGCCCAGCAGCGACAACCAGGTCACCGGCAGCATCGCCGACATGATGGCCAAGCTCGCCGAGGGCATCCCGGTCGACGGCATGGAGGCACTGCTTCCGGTGCTGCGCCCGGGCGAACTGGCATTGCTCACCGACCGGCTGCCCGCCGGTGCGCCGCTGCTGATCTGCGACCCGGAGAAGGTGCGCACCCGCGCCGCCGATCTGATCAAGACGGGCCGCGAGTTCCTGGAGGCCTCGTGGTCGGTGGCCGCCGTGGGCGGCGACGCACCGATTGATGTTGAGCAGCTTGGTGGTTCGGGTTTCCGGGATTTCGTGGAGGTCCGGGAGGCCGCGGCCGCCGGTGGCCACCCGTGGTGGACGCTGAGCCAGCTGGCCAATGAGTCGGCCGCAGAGGTCGACATCCGGCCGGCGCCGTCGGCCCGCAGCCAGCAGAGCCTCGAGGAGATTTTCGCGATGCTCCGGGCGCACATCGCCACCGGCGGGCTCGCCGCGGTGGTGACTCCGGGCACCGGTACCGCGCACCGCGTGGTCGAGCAGCTCGGCGAATCCGACGTCGCCGGGGCGATGTTGGAGCCCGGCGAGGTGCCCAGGCCCGGTGTGGTCGGCGTGCTCAAGGGCCCGCTGCACGACGGTCTGGTGCTGCCCGGCGTCAACCTGGTGATCATCACCGAGACCGACCTGACGGGTAACCGCGCCGGGGTCACCGAGGGCAAAAGGCTTGCCGCCAAACGGCGTAACGTCGTCGACCCGCTGGCGTTGACGGCCGGCGACCTGGTGGTGCACGACCAGCACGGCATCGGCAAGTTCGTCGAGATGACCGAGCGGGTGGTCGGTGGCGCCCGGCGCGAATATCTGGTGCTCGAATACGCCTCCGCCAAACGTGGCGGTGGGTCCGACCGGCTGTACGTGCCGATGGATTCGCTGGACCAGCTGTCCCGCTATGTCGGCGGCACCGAGCCCACGCTGAGCCGGCTCGGCGGCAGCGACTGGACCAACACGAAGACCAAGGCGCGCAAGGCCGTTCGCGAGATCGCCGGCGAGCTGGTGTCGCTGTACGCCAAACGGCAGTCCGCGCCGGGGCATGCGTTCGCCCCCGATACCCCGTGGCAGGCCGAGATGGAGGACGCGTTCGGCTTCACCGAGACCATGGACCAGCTGACCGCCATCACCGAGGTCAAGGCCGACATGGAGAAGCCGGTCCCCATGGACCGCGTCATCTGTGGTGACGTCGGCTACGGCAAGACCGAGATCGCGGTCCGCGCGGCGTTCAAGGCCGTGCAGGACGGTAAGCAGGTCGCGGTGCTGGTGCCGACGACGCTGCTGGCCGACCAGCACCTGCAGACCTTCACCGCGCGCATGGCCGGGTTCCCGGTGACCGTCAAGGGTCTGTCCCGGTTCACCGATCCGGCCGAATCCCGTTTGGTGGTCGAGGGTTTGAAGGACGGCTCGGTCGACGTGGTGATCGGCACGCACCGGCTGCTGGCGACCGGCGTCACGTGGAAAGACCTCGGCCTGGTGATCGTCGACGAGGAGCAGCGGTTCGGCGTCGAGCACAAAGAGCACATCAAGTCGATGCGCACGCACGTCGACGTGCTGACCATGAGCGCCACCCCGATCCCGCGCACGTTGGAGATGAGCCTGGCGGGCATCCGGGAGATGTCGACGATCCTGACGCCGCCGGAGGAACGCTTCCCGGTGCTGACTTACGTTGGGCCGCACGACGACAAGCAGGTCGCCGCGGCGCTGCGGCGCGAACTGCTGCGCGACGGGCAGGCGTTCTACATCCACAACCGGGTGAAGTCGATCGACAACGCGGCCGCGCGGGTGCGGGCGATGGTGCCCGAGGCGCGGGTGGTCGTGGCGCACGGGCAGATGCCGGAGGAAATGCTGGAGAAGACCGTCGAGGGCTTCTGGAACCGCGAGTACGACATCCTGGTGTGCACCACGATTGTCGAGACGGGCCTTGACATTTCGAACGCCAACACGCTGATCGTGGAGCGCGCCGACACCTTCGGCCTGTCGCAGCTGCACCAGCTGCGGGGCCGCGTGGGCCGCAGCCGCGAACGCGGCTACGCGTACTTCCTGTATCCGCCCGAGGTTCCGCTCACCGAGACCGCGCACGACCGGCTGGCCACCATCGCGCAGAACAACGACCTCGGCGCCGGTATGGCCGTCGCGATGAAGGACCTCGAGATCCGCGGCGCCGGCAACGTGCTCGGTGTCGAGCAGTCCGGGCACGTCGCGGGCGTCGGCTTCGACCTGTACGTCCGGCTGGTCGGCGAGGCGGTCGAGGCCTACCGGGCCGCGGTGGACGGGAAAACCATTGCGGCCGTGGAGGAACCGAAGGAGGTGCGGGTCGACCTGCCGATCGACGCCCACCTGCCGCCCGACTACATCGGCAGCGACCGGCTGCGGCTCGAGGCCTACCGCCGGCTGGCCGCGGCGTCCGATCACGCGGCCGTGGCGGCTGTCGTCGAGGAGTTGGTGGACCGCTACGGACCGCTGCCCGAACCCGCGCAGCGCCTCGTCGCGGTGGCGCGCCTGCGGCTGCTGTGCCGCGAGTACGGCGTCACCGAGGTCACCGCGATCTCGGACTCGACGATCCGTCTGACGCCCCTGACGCTGATGGACTCGGGGCAGCTGCGGCTCAAGCGGATGTATCCCGGCGCGACGTACCGGGCCACCACGTCGACGGTCCAGATCCCCATTCCGCGGGCCGGTGCCGGGGTCGGTGCACCGCGCATCCGGGACCTGGAGCTGGCGCGCGCGGTGGCCGGATTGCTGCTGGTGCTCGACGGGAAAGCGGCGGGTGAAGTCGACATCACCGACCTGGGAGGTAACGCAGTGGGAGAGGCGGATCGCGCATGACTGTCGTCCTGGTCGATCCGCGCCGCCCCTCGCTGATGCCGATCGACGCGCTGGTCCTGCTCACCGGTGACGTGCAGTACACCGAGGAACTGCCCGTCAAGGTGCCGTGGTCGTTGCCGTCGGGCCGGCCGGCCTACGGCGACGCCGACACCCCAGCGCCGGTGCTGCTGTCCTCCGATCCGGAACATCCGCAGGTGCGGGCCCGGCTCGCGGCCGGCGAGAAGCTCATCGCGGCGGATGGCTCGCAACCGGGAGAGCGGCTCATCGACGCCGTCACGATGATGGACAAGCTGCGGACCAACGGCCCGTGGGAGAGCGAGCAGACACACGACTCGCTGCGCCGGTATCTGCTGGAGGAGACCTACGAGCTGTTCGACGCGGTCCGGGGCGGCAACGCCGACGACGTGCGTGAGGAACTCGGAGATGTGTTGCTGCAGGTGCTGTTTCACGCCCGCATCGCCGAAGACGCACCGCTGCACCCGTTCGGCATCGACGACGTCGCCGACACCCTGATTCGTAAGCTGGGCAACCGGGTCCCGGCAGTGCTTGCCGGACAAGAGATTTCGCTGGAAGACCAGATCGCCCAGTGGGAAGAGCGCAAGGCGCTGGAAAAGGCGGCGCGGACTTCGTGCATGGACGAGGTGCCGACGGCGCTGCCGGCATTGGCGTTGGCGCAGAAGCTGCTTGAACGGGCGAACGCAGCCGGGCTGCCCGCCGACCTGCTTCCGGCCGGGCTGACTGCGGTGACGGTGTCGGCCGACACCGACGCCGAAAGCGCTCTGCGCACAGTGGCTCTCGAGTTCATCGACACCGTCCGCGAGGCCGAGCGTCGCATCGTCGCCGCCCGCCGCGGCGACGAAGTGGCGGTGGAATTGGATGCGGCGCCGCTGGGTGCGGTGTCAGAGGACGAGTGGCGGGAGCACTGGCCTCAGGGGTGACTGAGTCGCGGCCTCGTCGATAAGGTCGGCTACCGCCACCGCCTGTGAAGCCAGCGACGCGTGGCTGGCGTCGAGTTCGATGATCTTGCGCGGGCTGATGCGCTCCGCCGAGGCCGGCTTCAGCCGGGCGTTCAGCCGGCGGTTCGGCGCCCCGCCGCTGCGCTGGCGAAACACCGTGGGCCGCGCCGGCTGAGACGGTGCGCTGCAGCGTCCGAACGCAACTGCACGGCGACTCTCGGGCTGGTTTTCCGCCACCCAGTTGCGTTCGAGCGACGGCGGATCCTGAGCGGGTTGTCGCACAGAGGGGGCGCATCGGTCCGTCTCCTGGCCGGCGACACAAGTGCCTGGTGTGGTGACAGTGACTGCAACAATGCGCCCGCCACCGCGAATGTGCAGCTAGAGCGCCCATTCGGCTGGATCTGCGATCTGTGCGCACGGTCGCGGCCCAACTACCGACACACCCGCAAGGCCCCAGAACTTGGGATCGGTAGCCGCCGGGCCCCGGTGTGATTGCTCCAACGACGCCGACCGACGAGCGTCGGAGAAACCTGAGGAAGGAATCACCATGAAGCTCCCCGCCGCCATCGAACAGCACGTCAACCGCTTCGACCGCCAGCAGAGCCTGATCATCGCGATCAGCACCGGCCTGTTGGCCTTCTGGTCGGGCTACCGCGTCGCCTGGTCGCTGTACCTGACCATGACCTACGACTTCCTGTTCGGTTCGCTGGTCTTCCAGATCGCACTGTGGGGTGTCATCGGTGCCGCCGCAGCGGTCGCGTCGCTCGCGTTCTACAACCGTTACCGCACCGCCGAGCAGCCCGAGTCTCAGCCGAGCAGCGTCGATCCCCAGTAGTCCGACGAACCATCACGCACACCCGGCGGGCAGGCAAAGATGCCGCTGCCGGTGTGCGTGATGTATTCGTTGAGGGCATCGTTGTCGGACAACGACTTCTGCATCGGGATGAACGATTCGGCCGGGTTGCGGACGAACGCGATGAAGAACAGGCCCGCGTCCAGGTGGCCGAAACCGTCTGAGCCGTCGGTGAAGTTGTACCCGCGGCGCAGGATCTTCGCGCCCTTGTTGGCCTCGGGTGAGGCCAACCGCACGTGCGAGTCGACGTCGATCAGCGGTGCGCCGTCGGCGCCCTTGCTCTCGAAGTCGAGCGGGGTGAACTCGTCGGTGTACCCGTTGGGTGCGCCGTTGCCCTTCTGCCGCCCGATAACCCGCTCCTGCTCCGCGAGCACCGTGCGGTCCCACGATTCGATGAGCATCCGGATGCGGCGGCTGATCAGATACGCGCCGCCGGTCATCCAGGCCGGTCCGTCGCCGGAGCCGACCCAGACGTGCTGGTCGATGGCGGAGGTGTCCTCGGCCTTCAGGTTGTTCGTTCCGTCCTTGAACCCGAACAGGTTTCGTGGCGTGGACTGCGTGACGGTGGTCGACGACGTGCGGCCGAACCCGAGTTGCGAGTACCGCACGGCGACGGTGCCGAACCCGACGCGGGCCAGGTTGCGGATGGCGTGCACCGCGACCTGTGGGTCGTTGGCGCAGGCCTGCACGACGATGTCACCGCCGCAGCGCTTGGGGTCGAGCGTCTCGTTGCGGAACTTGGGCAGGTCGACCAGGTGCGCGGGCCGCTGCCCATCGATGCCGAACCGGTCCTTGCCGTCCTTGCGGAAGAACGTCGGGCCGAAACCGATGGTCAGGGTCAGCGCGGAAGGCGAAAGCCCAAGGGCCTCACCGGTATCGGCCGGCGGGGCGTACGGGTTGAGCCCGACCGCCCCGTGCGCGACGGCCTCCTCGCCGAGCGTCATGCGCTCGGCCATCTCCGTCCACTTCTTCAGCATCGCCACGACGTCGGACTTCTTGTCCGTCGTGACGTCGAAGGTGGCGAAATGCATCCGGTCCTGCGCGGCGGTGACGATGCCCGCCTGGTGGGTGCCGCGGAACGGCACCGGGTTGCGCAGGCTGTTGTCGACGACGGCCGCGGAGGAGCGGCCGGCCAGCGCGCCGGTGGCGGCGGCGCCGACGACGGCGGCCGTCACCCCGGCCGCGCCGAAGAGCTTGCGCCGGCTGAGCCCACCGGACTCGGTCACGGTCGGCTCAGTGGTCGCCGGCTGGGGCTCACTGCTTGGCGACGACACCCTGCACCTCGCTGACCTCCTTGCTCAAGGCGTCGACGGCGCGCGAAAGTTCTTGCCGCTGCGGCTCGGTCACCTTGTCGTACGAGATGAAGCCGTCGCCCTCGCGGTACTTGTCGAGCAGCTTCTGGACATTCTCGAAGGCCGCGTCGACGTCCTTGCCCAACTGCGGGTTGCGCTCGTCGAGGATCGGGTCCACTGAGCCGACCGCGGTGCGCGAGCCCTCGATGTTGGCCTGGATGTCCCACAGGTCGGTGTGGCTGAAGATGTCTTCTTCGCCGGTGATCTTGGTCTTGGCGATCTCGTCCAGCAGTTCCTGCGCGCCACCGGCGATCTTGGTGGAGTCGATGGTCCACTTCGGATCCTTGACGCCGGCCTCGAGCTCCTTGACGTCGGCGACCAGCTGGTCGGCGAGGGCGCCCGCGTAAGGCTGCAGCCCGGTGACCCACAGCTGCTTCTCCAGGACATGGAAGCCGGTCCACTTGTCGCCCGGCTTGACGTCGGCTTCGCGCAGGTCGATCCGGGGGTCCAGATCGTCCGGGAACGACTCGGCGACGGGCTCGATGCGCTCGTAGAAGGTGCGCGCCTTCGGGTACTGCGCCTTGGCGCCGGCGACGTCACCCTTCTTCACGGCGGCGGCGAACGCCTCGGTGGCGGGCACCAGGGCGGTGGTCTGCTCGACGACGTACTTCTTGTAGAAGTCCGCGGCGTCCTTGAACTTGCCGGTGTCGTCGATCTTGACGGTGTCGCCGGTGACGGTGAAGTCGCCGCGGATGCCGTCGCCGACCATGCCGGGCTTGCACGCGGTCTTGTAGGTGCCGGCTTCGGGCAGCTGCACGATCAGCTTGCGCTGCAGGCCGGGGGAGACGTTCTCGATCTCACCCATGACCTTGTCGCCGGGGCCGTACACGTAGAACTCGGTGACCTTGGTGCCGTTGTTGGTGACGACGAAGGTGCTGGTGCCCGTCTTGGCGGACGTCGCCGACAGCTTGCAGGCGTCGTCGGAGGCGGTCACGGTGATCTCGCCGGAGGCGGACTTGTTCTCGTCCGACTTGGAGGTGCACGCGGAGACCGCGGTCAGGCCGGCGAGCAGGGCCGCCGAGGCGGCCACGCCGGTCTTGACGTTGAGGGCAGCGAGTTTCACTTAGCGGACCTTTCGAGGGAGGCAGCAGGGGCGGGTTTGGCTGCGACAGGTCGCAGGAACAGCGTCAGGACGACCAGAAGGTAGGCCAGCCAGCAGACGAACTGCAGGATCGAGGGGGCGGGGCTGATGTTGAAGACGCCCTGGATCACCTGGCCGTACCACGACGACCAGTTGAAGGCGCCCGTCATGTCGAAGGCCTTGGCGCCCAGGCCGGGCAGCCAGCCGACGGTCTGCAGCGCGTGGACGGCGTACGACAGGATGCCCGCGGCGACGACGACGAGGAACGCGCCGGTGTATTTGAAGAACTTGGCCAGGTTGATCCGTACCGCGCCGGCGTACATGCCGTACGCGACGACGACGGCGATCAGCAGGCCGATCACGAGTCCGATCAGCGGCCATGCGGTTGACGCGTTGGCGTAGCCGACCATGAACAGGGCCGTTTCGACGCCCTCGCGGCCGACGGCCAGGAACGCGAGCGTGGCAACGGCCATGCCGCCGGTCTCCAGGGCGCGCGCCATGTCGCTGCGCAGCTCGCCGGAGATGGTGGCGGCGGCTTTGCGCATCCACAGCACCATGGTCGTCACGATGATCACCGCTACCAGGGAGGCGACGCCGGCGATGGCCTCGGCCGCCAGGCCGGAGATGGTGTTCTCGCTGAGCTGGATGGAGAGGAACACGCCGATGGTCATCGCGATGGCGGCGGCGACGCCGAGCCAGACCCATTTGAGGGCGTCGCGGCGGTCGGACTTCACGAGGAAGGCGATCAGGATGGTGACGACGATCGCAGTTTCCAGGCCTTCGCGAAGCCCGATCAGCAAGCTGCCAAATAGCTGTGAGGAGACGCCGGGGCCGGCGGCGACCAGCGATGTCGAGACCGCGAAAGTGGTGGTCATCCGCAATCCTTAGATAGACTAAACGGCAACACAGGTTTGCCTTGCCAAAGGAAGGCAAGCCAACCTTATCAGCGGATGAGCGACCGTCGTACCTTCGTGCCGGAAAGCTTGCGCTTCGGGGCGCACTCAGCCCGGCATGCGACGATGACGGGACGACGAATCCGTCGAAATCTCTGGGTATAGGGGAGTACCGGTGTTGCGAGCGCGATGGCTGCGGGCGAGCGCTGTTGTCGCCGCGACGGCGCTCCTGATGGCCTCGAGCTGCTCATTTCAACCCGGCTACCTGCGCGGAGTACCGCCGCCGCCCGGGCCCGCCGTGCCCCCGATCAACACCCACGTGAAGGGGCGGGGCGCGGACCAGCTGCATGACTGGGCCGAGCATCTGGCCCCACCTCTCGGCATTCCGGTCATGGCCCTGGAGGCCTACGGGTACGCCGCGCGCGTGGCCGAGGTCGAGAACCCGAAGTGCCACATCGCGTGGACGACCCTGGCCGGCATCGGCATGGTCGAGAGTCACCACGGCACCTATCGTGGCGCGACCATCGCCCCGAACGGTGACGTCACGCCCCCGATTCGCGGTGTGCCACTCGACGGCACCATGAACAATCTGCGGATTCCGGACTCCGACTCGGGCAGCATGGACAGCGACGACGCCGTCGACCGCGCCATGGGGCCCATGCAGTTCATCCCGGACACCTGGCGGTTGTACGGCGTTGACGCCAACAACACCGGTTTCGCCAGCCCCGACAACATCGACGACGCCGCGCTGTCGGCGGCGGGTTACCTCTGCTACCGCGGCAAGGATCTGTCCAGTCCGCACGGCTGGATGGACGCGCTGCACGCCTACAACCTGTCCGACGACTACGCTCGCGCCGTGCGGGACTGGGCGACGGCGTACGCGAACGGGCACCAGAGATAGGTCTGCGAATAGCTACCGGTAGCTGACGCACTTCACACCCTGGCACCGTTTAGGCTGATGGGCGTTCGCACGAGTCCGTGACGCCAAAGGGAGACCCAAGTGCCAATCATCGAACAGGTCGGAGCCCGCGAGATTCTCGACTCTCGGGGAAATCCGACGGTCGAGGTCGAGGTCGCTCTGACCGATGGAACCTTCGCTCGCGCGGCGGTGCCGTCGGGTGCGTCGACCGGTGAGCACGAGGCTGTCGAGCTGCGCGACGGCGGCGCCCGTTACCTCGGCAAGGGTGTCGAGAAGGCTGTCGAGGCCGTGCTCGACGAGATCGCGCCCGCGGTCATCGGCCAGGCGGCCGACGACCAGCGCATCATCGACCAGGCGTTGCTGGACCTGGACGGCACCCCGGACAAGTCGCGCCTGGGCGCCAACGCCATCCTCGGCATCTCGCTGGCCGTGGCCAAGGCCGCTGCCGACTCCGCCGGCCTGCCGCTGTTCCGCTACATCGGTGGCCCGAACGCCCACATCCTGCCGGTGCCGATGATGAACATCCTCAACGGTGGCGCGCACGCCGACACCGGCGTCGACGTCCAGGAGTTCATGGTCGCCCCCATCGGTGCGCCGACCTTCAAGGAGTCGCTGCGCTGGGGCGCCGAGGTCTACCACTCGCTCAAGTCGGTGCTCAAGAAGCAGGGGCTGTCGACGGGTCTGGGTGACGAGGGCGGTTTCGCTCCCGACGTCGCCGGCACGCACGCCGCGCTCGAACTGATCAGCACCGCCATCGACGCCACCGGCCTCAAGCTGGGCAGTGACGTGGCGCTGGCCCTGGACGTCGCGGCCACCGAGTTCTACACGGACGGAACGGGTTACGCCTTCGAGAAGCAGACCCGCACCGCCGAGCAGATGGCCGAGTTCTACGCCTCACTGCTCGATGCGTTCCCGCTGGTGTCCATCGAAGACCCGCTGTCCGAGGACGACTGGGACGGCTGGGTCGCGCTGACCACCGCCATCGGTGACCGCGTGCAGCTCGTCGGCGACGACCTGTTCGTCACCAACCCGGAGCGTCTGGAAGAGGGCATCGAGAAGGGCGCCGCCAACGCGCTGCTGGTGAAGGTCAACCAGATCGGCACGCTCACCGAGACCTTGGACGCCGTCGCCCTGGCGCACGCCGCCGGCTACAAGTCGATGATGAGCCACCGCAGTGGCGAGACCGAGGACACCACCATCGCCGACCTGGCCGTGGCGTGCAGCTGTGGCCAGATCAAGACCGGTGCCCCGGCCCGCAGCGAGCGCGTCGCCAAGTACAACCAGCTGCTCCGCATCGAGGAGACCCTGGGCGACGCCGCGCGTTACGCCGGCGACCTGGCGTTCCCGCGTTTCGCGGTGGAAGCCAAGTAGTTTCGCGGGTCTGACCTACCGACATGGCCGATCCCAAACGGCGTACCCCCGCCTCTCGCCCCGCCAAACCCGGCGAGGCGAAGCGGGGGCGTGCCGGGGCCGGCACGTCGGCGGCCAAGGCGGGTAACCGGCCCAAGGCCGAGCCACGGCGCGTCCCGGACAACCTGCCGGTTCCGGTCACCGAGCCCATCCGGCAGGCCTATGCGGAGTCGGTCGAGCACCATGCCGAGCAGCGGCTGGGGTCGGCGGCGCGGCGCGCGGCGATCCTCGCCGTCGTGGTGTGCGTGCTGACCCTGACCATCGCCGGGCCGGTCCGCACCTTCTTCGCGCAGCGCACGGAGATGCAGCAGCTGGCCACCGCCGAGTCCCAATTACGTTCGCAGATAGCCAATTTGGAGCAACAGAAGGTGAAGCTGGCCGACCCGGTGTACATCGCCGCGCAGGCCCGTGAGCGGTTGGGCTTCGTGATGCCAGGCGATATCCCGTATCAGGTGCAACTGCCTCCCGGCGCCGTCACGACACCGGTCGCACCCGCGCCGTCGCCCACCGCGAAGAGCAACCAGCCCTGGTACACCGCGCTGTGGCACACCATCGCCGATCAGCCGCACGGGCTGACGCCGGCTCCGGCCGTCGTCCCGCCCGGCCCGGACGGCGTCACCCCGGACCCTGACGTGCCCCCGACCGATCTGCCCGCACCCCAGGCGCCGCCCGGTGGTTGACGCTGCTGATCTCGAAGCCGTTGCGGCCCAATTGGGGCGGGAACCGCGTGGCGTCCTGGAGATCGCCTACCGCTGCCCCAACGGCGAGCCCGGCGTGGTCAAGACCGCGCCGCGACTGCCCGACGGAACCCCTTTTCCCACTTTGTATTACCTGACGCACCCGGCGCTGACCGCGGCCGCCAGCCGACTGGAGTCGTCGGGCCTGATGCGGGACATGACCGAACGCCTGCAGGCTTCCGAAGAGCTGGCGGCGGCGTATCGGCGCGCGCACGAGTCGTTCCTGGCCGAGCGGGACGCCATCGAGTCGCTGGGCACGACCTTCTCCGGCGGCGGCATGCCCGACCGGGTCAAGTGCCTGCACGTGGTGATGGCACATTCGCTCGCAAAAGGACCGGGTCTCAACCCCTTTGGCGATGAGGCGTTGGCGTTGTTGGCGGTCGAACCGGCGATGGCCGGGATTCTGGATCCGAAGGTGTGGGTGTGAGTTCGCGGGTTGCGGCGGTCGACTGCGGTACGAACTCGATCCGGCTGCTCATCGCGGACGTGGCCGACGGCCGGTTGCGGGACGTCCACCGCGAGATGCGGATCGTCACCCTCGGTGAAGGTGTCGACGCCACAGGCGAATTCGCGCCTGCCGCGCTGGCCCGGACCGAAGCGGCGCTGACCGACTATGTCGAGACGATGCTGGCGCACGACGTGACCAAGGTGCGGATGGTCGCCACCTCCGCGGCTCGCGACGCCGGGAACCGCGACGAGTTCTTCGCCATGACCGCGCGCCAGCTGGGTCGGGTGATGCCGGGGGCCGTGGCCGAGGTGATCACCGGGACCGAGGAAGCGGCGCTGTCGTTCCGCGGCGCCGTCGGCGAATTGGACCCGGCCACAGGGCCTTTCGTGGTCGTCGACCTGGGTGGCGGCTCGACCGAAGTGGTGCTCGGCGGGACCGGTGCCGCGGTTGCGGATGTGGTCGCGAGCTTCTCGGCCAACATCGGCTGCGTCCGGCTCACCGAGCGCTGCCTGCAGACCGACCCGCCCACCGCCGACGAGGTCGCGGCCGCACGTGCCGTGGTGCGGGAGAAGCTGGACGAGGCTCTGGGCGTCGTGCCCATCGAAGGTGCCCGGACGTGGGTCGGTGTGGCCGGCACGTTCACCACGGTTGCCGCGCTGGCCCTGGGGCTACCGGAGTACGACTCCGAGGTGATTCACCTGTCCCGCATCGGAATTCCGGATGTCGTCAAGGTGTGCGATGAACTGATCGCGATGCCGCGGGCGCAACGCGCCGAACTCGGCCCCATGCACCCGGGCCGCGTGCCGGTGATCGGCGGCGGCTCCGTCGTCGTCGAGGAATTGGCCCGCGAATTCGGTCAGCGGGCGGGGATCACGGAATTGGTGGTCAGCGAGCACGACATCCTGGACGGCATCGCGCTGTCGGTCTGACGCCGAGCGTGGGGGCCTACGCGGAAAACCGAAGCGAATCCCTCGTCAACCCCCACGGTCGACGGTCGAGAATCCTGACTAGACCTTGCAGTTCGGGCGGTTGTGGCAGTGGTGTCCGTCGCGGCAGGCGTTGCACTGACAGCCACAGGTCGACACGTTCTTGGTGGAAACCTTCATTACTGATCACCCCTGTTTGTCTCGGCTTATCGAGATATGACTACCTCACCATAGTTCGATCGCGGGATGGAGTGAAGGTCACGGGAGAGACCGGCGCTACGGCGAATGTGACGGCCGGCGCGGTGACGCGCGGGAGAATTCAACGGCAAGCGTCGCGTTCGGCGTAGCAGCCGGGACCGCGTCAGGACAGACCGACGGCCGGAGTCAGTCCTTGTGAGACTAGCGTCCGGCCGTCGGCTGGGGGTGATTCAGTTGGCTGTGTCGTCCGACGTCTGGATCATCGGGGCAACCGGAGCGGCAGGTGCACCCAGCTGACGGGCGACGAAGTCCGCGGCCTGGTTGGCCATGCCGTTGAACTTGTAGGCGCTGTGCGCGGAGCGGTCCATGCCGCCACCGCAGATCGGGTCGCCGGGGGCGCACAGCTGGATGGTCTTGCCGGCGTAGGCGCCACCGATGTTGATGGCGGGCGCGCTGCGGTCGGCGACGCTCAGCACGAACGGGCTCGGGGTGCCGAACAGGACGACGGCGGCGACGTGTGAGGCGACCGACGCGGGCATCGGGCCGCTGATGCCGGCGGGCAGAACGAACCCGGCGGGCACACTGCTCATGGTGCTGTAGCCGGCGACGGCCGCGCCCTGCGAGTAGCCGCCGATGACGATCTTGGTGGCGGGGCACGAGGCGGCGATGGACTCGATGCGGTTGGTGGCGTCGGCGACGCCGTCGGCGGCGGCACCGAAGTCCAGGGAGGCGGGGTAGTTCACGCCGTAGGCGTCGATGTTGCGGCCGGGCATCCGGGCGTTCAGCGCGTCGACGAAGGCTTGGCCGGTGGCTCCGACGCCGGGGGCTTCGAAGGTGCCGCGGGCGAAGACGACCTCGACGTTCGCACAGGAGTCGTCGGCGGCGTTGGCGGTCGCGACCGGGCCGGCGATGGCGCCGGTGATGATCGTGAAGGCGGCCACGGCGGTCAATGCCACCTTGCCGGCCGCGTTACGAATGGCGCTCATGTTGTTTTCCCCGTCCTTGAAGTTCCAGTTGCCTGGTATAAGCCGAACGGGGGAGCTGCGATTCCACGCGATCGTGTGACGTACCGCATACGTAGCGTAACTAAGCATGAGGGATGAACTGCGGGCTCCGATGCGTTGGCATCGGGTCGCGCAAATCAGGGCGTCGCGTGTGCGTCACAGGGAGCGTGTCTGGTCGGTCTGGGACGGAAAAAAATCAGTCGAACTGTGTGCGCCGAATTGTGAGGATGAGGCCGTGATCGACGACTGGCGCAGCATGAACCTGGCGAACTGGGAGGCGCGGGTACCGCTGCACACGGCCCCCGATGGCTACGATCTGGCGGCTTTCGACGACCCTGAATATCTTTCGGCCGTGGTCCGTTATGACCTGCCGCGGCTCGGACGGCTGGACGGTCGCGACGTGGTGCACCTGCAATGCCATATCGGTACCGACACGGTATCGCTGGACAGGCTCGGCGCCCGGTCGGTAACCGGCCTGGACTTCTCGCCGGCCGCACTCGACGCCGGCCGCGCCTTGAGTCGTCGGGCCAACACGGACGTGCGCTTCGTCGAGTCCGACGTCGATGGTGCCGTTGCGGCTCTGGGCGCGGCATGCTGCGACGTCGTCTATACCGGCATCGGTGCCCTGTGCTGGTTGCCCGACATTCGGCAGTGGGCGGCCGTCGTCGCCGAGCTACTGAGGCCGGGAGGCCGGCTCTTCATGCGTGAAGGCCACCCGGTGCTCTGGGCCATGTGTGACCCCAGGCCTGACGGCCTGCTGGTTCTGGAGTACCCCTATTTCGAAACGGCCGGAACGGTTTTCACCGACCACGAGAGCTACGCGGGCTCGGGTGTCATCACCGCGCCGGAGTCGGTCAACTTCAACCACGGCCTCGGCGAGATCTTCACCGCCCTCACCGAGGCCGGACTCACGGTCACCGCGTTGGAAGAACATCGCGAGGTGCCGTGGAATCCGTTGGGCGAAGCGATGATTCCCAGCCCCGATTTCGCGGAGGAGTACGTCCTCGCCAGCGGGCGTGACCGGGTGCCGATGACCTATACGCTGCAAGCGGTGAAGCGCTGACCCTACTCCTGGAAGCGGTAGCCCATGCCGGCCTCGGTCAGCAGGTGCTTGGGGTGTGACGGGTCGACCTCGAGCTTGCGGCGCAGCTGTGCCAGGTACACCCGCAGATAGTGGGTCTCCTTGGCGTAGGCCGGGCCCCACACTTCCTTGAGCAACTCCTCGCGGCCGACCAGCTTGCCGCGGTTGCGCACCAGCATCTCCAACATCCCCCACTCGGTGGGCGTCAGATGCACCTCGACTCCGCTGCGCGTCACGCGTTTGGCCGCCAGATCGACGGTGAACGACGATGTCTCGACGACGGGCTCGTCGGTCTCGGACGCGGCCGCACCCCGTCGCACCGCGGCGCGGAGCCGGGCCAGGAACTCGTCCATGCCGAATGGCTTGGTGACGTAGTCGTCGGCGCCGGCGTCGAGGGCCTCGACCTTGTCCATGGAGTCGGTGCGCGCCGACAGCACGATGACGGGCGCGGTGAGCCAGCCGCGCAGCCCGGCCAGCACGTCGATGCCGGACATGTCGGGCAGGCCGAGGTCCAGGATCACGACGTCGGGCTTGTGTTCGGCGGCCGACTTCAGGGCCTCGGCGCCGGTGGCGGCGACCGAGACGTCGTAGCCGCGCACCGACAGGTTGATGCGCAGCGCACGCAGAATCTGTGGTTCGTCGTCGATGACCAGAACCCGTGTCACACCCGATCCTTTCCCGCGGCTGCCAGGTCCACCACGACCGTCAGCCCGCCACCGGGAGTGTCGGTGGCAGAGATGGTGCCGCCCATTGCTTCGACAAAACCGCGCGCCACCGAAAGGCCAAGTCCCACACCGGTGCTGTTGTCGTGGTCGCCGAGGCGCTGGAACGGCGCGAACAGTTGTTCCTCGGCGCCGCGGGGGATGCCCGGCCCCTCGTCGACGATGGTGACCAGCACCCGCTCGCCGACCTGTCCGGCGTTCACCCGCACCACGCTGCCCGCGGAGTAGCGCAGCGCGTTGTCGATGAGGTTGACCAGCACCCGCTCCAGCAGTCCCGCATCGGCCAGCGCGACGGCGTCGCCCACTTCGACCTTGACCCGGTCGAGGCCGCGGTTCGCGTAACCGGTTGCTCCGCGGCTGATTCCGAGCAGCGCCCGCTGCACGACCTCTTCCATGTACACGCGGCGCAGCTCGGGCTTCACGACGCCGGCCGCCAGTCGCGACGAGTCGAGGAGGTTGCCCACCAGCGCGGTCAGCTGATCCACCGATTCCTCGATGGTGGCCAGCAGTTCGGCGGTGTCCTCGGGCGAGAATCCGACGTCCTCGCTGCGCAGGCTCGATACCGCGGCCTTGGCCGCGGCCAGCGGGGTGCGCAGGTCGTGGCTGACGGCGCTGAGCAGGGAGCGGCGCAGTTCGTCGGCCTTGGCGAGCGCCTCGGCGCGGCCGGCTTCCTCGGCCAGGGCGCGCTGGCGCACCAGCCCGGCCGCCTGCCGTGCGACGGCGCCGAGCACCCGGCGATCGCGCGCCTCGGTCTTGCGGCCCGCCATCAGCAGCCAGTATTCGTCGTCGCTGACCTCGATGGCGGTGTCGGCGGAATCGACTGTCACACAGGGGTCTTTGCCGACACAGGCGACGATGCCGTCCTCCTCGTGCAGCAGGCTGACGGCCCGTTGCGCGTACGTCTCGCGGACACGTTCAAGCAGCGTGGTGAGGTCGGCACCGCGCAGCACGCTGCCGGCGAACAGAGCCAGCAGCTCGGCTTCCTGCGAGGCGTGCCGGGCTTCCCTGGACCGTTTGGCGGCGCCGTCGACCAGTGCGGCGACGGCGACCGCGACGGCCAGCAGCACGACGATGGTCAGGGCGCTGTCGGGGTCGGCGATGGTGAAGCTGTAGCGCGGCGCGACGAAGAAGTAGTTGAGCAGCAGACCGGACAGCACCGCCGACAACGCGGCCGGGGCGACACCACCGAGCAGCGCGACGACCAGCACGCCGATGAAGAACACCGCGCTCTCGCCGCCGACGTGAAGGAACGGGTCCAGCAGGGAGGCGATGGCGGTGATGATCACGGGCACGACGATGGCGGCCAGCCACGACGTCAGGTGACGCTGCCCGCGGGTTGCCGTCGACCACGACCAGCCCGGCTGGGACTGCTCATGGGTGACCATGTGCACGTCGATCTTGCCGGAGTTCTGGACGGTCTTGGCGCCGATGCCCTCATCGAAGAGCCGGGCCCAGCGCGAGCGTCGCGACGTGCCCAGCACCAGCTGGGTGGCGTTCATCTCGCGCGCGAAATCCAATAGGGCACTGGGAACGTCACCGTCGCTGCCGCCGACGACGGTGTGCAGCGTGGCACCGAGGCTTGCGGTCAGCTCGCGCACCTTGCCCATCTGCGGGGCGGAGACACCCGTCAGGCCGTCGCCGCGGACGACGTGCACCACCATCAGTTCGGCGCTGGATTTGGAGGCGATGCGCGACGCGCGCCGTACCAGGGTCTCCGATTCGGGGCCGCCGGTGACCGCTACGACGACGCGTTCGCGCGCCTCCCAGGTGTCCGAAATATTGTGCTCGGCACGGTATTTCGCGAGCGCCGCGTCAACCTGGTCGGCCAGCCACAGCAGCGCCAGTTCACGCAGGGCGGTCAGGTTGCCCTGCCGGAAGTAGTTGGACAGCGCCGCGTCGACGCGTTCCGGTGCGTACACGTTGCCGTGGGAAAGTCTGCGGCGCAACGCTTCCGGGGTGATGTCGACCAGCTCGATCTGGGCGGCACTGCGCACCACGGAGTCCGGCACCGTCTCCTGCTGTTCGATGCCGGTGATCTGGGCGACGACGTCGTTGAGGCTCTCCAGGTGCTGGACGTTGACGGTGGAGATGACGGTGATGCCGGCGTCGAGCAGTTCTTCGACGTCCTGCCAGCGTTTGGCGTTCTTGCTGCCGGGGGTATTGCTGTGCGCCAGTTCGTCGACCAGCACCACCTCGGGGTGGCGGGCCAGCACCGCGGGGACATCCAGTTCGGCGAACGTCCCGCCGCGGTAGTCGATGAACCGCGGCGGGATCCGTTCGATGCCTTCCAACGCCTGGGCCGTCTTCTTGCGCCCGTGCGTCTCGACCACGGCCGCGACGACGTCGGTGCCGCGCTCGAGGCGGCGGTGCGCCTCGCCGAGCATCGAGAAGGTCTTGCCCACTCCGGGGGCCGCACCCAGGTAGATGCGTAGCTCGCCCCGCTTGTCCGGCGTTCCCATGTCTCCCATCATCCAATACGGGCTGGGTGCTTCTGGTCCAACGCGAGATTCAGCTGCAGGACGTTGACCCGCGGCTCACCCATGAAGCCCAGCGCGCGGCCGGTGGTGTTGTCGCGCACCAGCGCCCGGACCTCGTCGACGGAAAGGAGCCGCGCCTTCGCGACCCGGTCCACCTGCAGGTCGGCATAGTCGGCCGAGATGTCGGGATCCAGGCCGCTGCCGCTGGCGGTGACGGCGTCGGCCGGCACCCGCGAGTCGGCGGCCGCCGCGCCGCGGATCGCGACGATCTGTCCGGCGGTGTAATCCGCGCCGTCCGTGGCGCATTCGACCCGCACGCCCTCGTACGTCGCCAGGAACGGCGCCTTGGTGGTGGCGCACGGCTGGTTGACGCTGACCACCTTGGTGGGGTGGGCGACGTTGCCGGTGGCGTCCCGGGGGCCGATCACCGACAGCACCGCGCCCACGCCGTCGGCAGTGCAGAACGGACGGGCGCCGGCGGCGCGGCCCAGCCCTTCGGTCTCGGCGACGGCGTAGCTGCGGGTGCACACCTGGGTCAGCAGGCTCGGCTTGCCGGCGGCGTCGACGACGTTCTCCGGGCCGAGATTGCCCGCACCGCTGGCCATCGGGTCGTACCCGGTGCCGGCATTGGACGGCCGGCTCTGGAAATACTGCGGCAGCGCATTGCCTTTGGCATCGGTGAACAGCTGGCCGATCAGGGAGCTGCCGACCACCTTGCCACCCGCCGTGACGAGCGAGCCGTCGGCCTTGTCCTTGAGCCCGGGCAGCTGGGCGACGGCCCAGACAAGCACCGGGTAGGCCAGGCCGGTGATGACGGTCAGGACCAGCAGTGCGCGCAGGGCGGCACTGTGCACGCGAATCAGGTTGCCAATGTTCATGATTAAGACATCCCCGGGATGAACTGGATGAGCAGGTCGATGAGTTTGATGCCGATGAACGGGGCGACGATGCCGCCCAGGCCATAGACGTACAGGTTGCGGCTCAAGAGCTTTGACGCACTGCTGGGGGTGTACCGGACACCGCGCAGCGACAGCGGGATCAGCGCGATGATGACGAGGGCGTTGAAGATCACCGCCGACAGGATCGCCGACTGCGGGCTGTGCAGCCGCATGATGTTCAGCAGATCCAGGCCGGGGAACAGCGCCACGAACATCGCCGGGATGATCGCGAAGTACTTCGCGATGTCGTTGGCGATGGAGAACGTGGTCAGGGCGCCGCGGGTGATGAGCAGCTGCTTGCCGATCTCGACGATCTCGATGAGCTTGGTCGGGTCCGAATCGAGGTCGACCATGTTGCCGGCCTCTTTGGCTGCCGAGGTGCCGGTGTTCATCGCGACGCCGACGTCGGCCTGCGCCAGCGCGGGGGCATCGTTGGTGCCGTCACCGGTCATCGCAACGAGCTTGCCGCCCGCCTGCTCCTTCTTGATCAGCGCCAGCTTGTCCTCGGGCGTGGCCTCGGCGAGGAAGTCGTCGACCCCGGCCTCGTCGGCAATCGCCTTGGCGGTCAACGGGTTGTCGCCGGTGATCATGACGGTACGGATGCCCATCTTGCGCATCTCGTCGAACCGCTCGCGCATGCCCTGCTTGACGACGTCCTTGAGGTGGATGACGCCGAGGACCTCGGCTCGCCCGTCGACGACCCGCCCCACCACCAGCGGGGTACCACCCGCCGCAGAGATGCCGTCGACGATCTCGCCCAGCTCGACGGGCACGGTGCCGCCGTTGGTCCGAATCCAGTCGGCGACGGAGTTGACCGCACCCTTGCGCAGCTTCTGGCCGTCGTGCAGATCGACACCGGACATGCGGGTCAGGGCGGTGAACTCGACCCATGTGGCGTCGGTCAGCTCGCCCGGGGTGCGGGCCCGCAGGCCGTAGGTTTCCTTGGCGTACACCACGATCGACCGGCCCTCAGGGGTCTCGTCGGCGAGGCTGGACAGCTGCGCGGCGTCGGCGAGTTGTTCGGCGGTGACGCCGGGGACCGGGAGGAATCCCGCGGCCTGCCGGTTGCCGAGCGTGATGGTGCCGGTCTTGTCGAGCAGCAGGGTGTTGACGTCACCGGCAGCTTCGACGGCACGGCCCGACATGGCGAGCACGTTGCGCTGCACCAGCCGGTCCATGCCGGCGATGCCGATCGCCGACAGCAGAGCGCCAATTGTGGTGGGAATCAAGCAGACCAGCAGCGAGACCATCACGATGCCGGTGACGCCGAAGCCGTCGAGCGCTTCGGTGTCCGGCACGCCCGGGTTGTTGGCCTTCGAATAGATGGCCAGCGGCTGCAGCGTCGCGACGGCGAACACGAAGATGATCGTCAGCGCGGCCAGCAGGATGTTGAGCGCGATCTCGTTGGGCGTCTTCTGCCGGTTGGCACCCTCGACCAGCGCGATCATGCGGTCGACGAAGCTCTCACCCGGCTTCTGGGTAATCTGCACGACGATCCGGTCGGACAGCACCGTGGTACCGCCGGTGACAGCCGACCGGTCGCCACCGGACTCCCGGATGACGGGCGCCGACTCGCCGGTGATCGCCGATTCATCCACGGAGGCAATGCCTTCCACGACGTCGCCGTCACCTGGGATGACCTGCCCGGCCTCGACGACGACGATGTCGCCCTGCTGCAGCAGCGGCGCGGCGATCTCTTCCTCGGTACCGGCGTTGCCCGGCGCCCACCCGACCAGCTTGCGGGCCATGGTGTCGGACTTGGTCTTTCGCAGACTGGCCGCCTGCGCCTTGCCACGTCCCTCGGCGACCGCTTCGGCGAGGTTGGCGAAAACGACTGTCAGCCAGAGCCAGAACACGATCAGCCAGGCGAACCAGCTGGAGTTCAGCACGGCCAGGACCGTCGACCACACGGCGCCGACCTCGACGATGAACATCACCGGGTTGCGCCACAGGGTGCGAGGGTCCAGCTTGCGCAGCGCGTCCGGCATGGACTTCCACAGCATCTTCGGGTCGAGCAGGCCGCCCTTGACAGCGGTATCGGACATCAGTGAATTCCTTCAGCAAGGGGGCCGAGCGCCAGCGCCGGCAGGAAGGTCAGGGCGACGAGAATCAGCGTCACGCCGGCGACCATGCCGACGAACTGGGGTCGATGCGTCGGCAGCGTGCCGATGGACGGGGGAGTGCTGCCCCGTTTGGCGAGTGAACCGGCGAGAGCGAGCACCAGGATCATCGGCAGGAAGCGGCCGATCAGCATCGCCAGGCCCAAAGCCGTGTTGTACCAGACGGTGTTGACGGACAGACCCGCGAACGCCGAGCCGTTGTTGTTGGCCGCCGAGGTGAAGGCGTACAGCACTTCGGACAGGCCGTGCGGGCCGGAGTTCAGCATCGCCGCGCGCTCACCCGGGAGAGCCATGGCAAAAGCGGTGCCGGTCAACACGATCAGCGGCGTGACGAGGAAATAGCTTGCGGCCAGCTTGATCTCCCGAGGGGTGATCTTCTTGCCCAGGTATTCGGGCGTGCGCCCGACCATCAGGCCGGCCACGAACACCGTGATGACCGCGAGGATCAGCATGCCGTACAGGCCCGAGCCGGTACCGCCGGGCGCGACCTCACCGAGCTGCATGTTGAACATCATCATCAGGCCGCCCAGCGACGTGTACGAGTCGTGGAACGAGTCCACGGCACCGGTCGAGGTCAGCGTGGTGGCGGTGGCGAACACCGCCGAATTGGCCACGCCGAAGCGCTGTTCCACGCCTTCCATCGACGCCCCGATGGCGGTCGGCACGGTCCCGTGGTGCTGGGTCTGGAACACCAGCATGAGGCTGGTGCTGATGATTGCCAGGACTGCCATGACGGCGACGATCGCGTAGCCCTGCTTACGGCTGTCGACCATGCGACCGAACGTGCGCGGCAGCGAGAACGAGATCACCAGCAGCAGGAAGATTTCCACCCAGTTGGTCCAGGCCGTCGGGTTCTCGAACGGGTGCGCCGAATTGGCGTTGAAGAAACCGCCACCGTTGGTACCCAGCTCCTTGATCACTTCCTGGCTGGCCACCGGACCACCGGTGATGGTCTGCTGCGCGCCGGCCAGGGTGTCGGCGATCTGGTCGTGCAGGTGGAAGTTCTGGATGGCGCCGCCGGCGATGAGAATCAGCGCGGCAATAACGGCCAGCGGCAACAGGATTCGGATGGTGCCGCGCACCAGGTCGACCCAGAAGTTGCCCAGTTCGGCGGCGTGCCGACGGGCGAACCCGCGCACCAGGGCGACGGCCACGGCCATGCCGACGGCAGCCGAGACGAAGTTCTGCACCGACAGACCGGCCATCTGCACCAGGTGGCCCTGCGTCGTCTCACCCGAGTAGGCCTGCCAGTTGGTGTTGGTGACGAAGCTGACGGCGGTGTTCCACGCCAGATCGGCCGTCATCGGGGTCGCCGGATTGTTCAGGTGCAGGGGCAGCATGCCCTGTGCGAGCTGGAAGAAGAACAGGAACAGCAGCGAGACGGCGGAGAAGGCGAGCGCGCTGCGGGCGTAGGCGCCCCAGTTCTGCTCGGCCTCCGGGTCGGCGCCGATCACCTTGTAGATGAGACGTTCGGCGCCCGAATGCTTTTCGGACGTGTACACGCGGAACATGTAGTCGCCCAACGGCACATGCACGGCGGCGAGCGCGACGATCAGGGAGAGCAGGAACACGATTCCCGCGGCGGTGGGACTCATCAGAACCGCTCCGGAAACAGCAAGGCGGCGACCAGGAACAGTGCGATCACCAGACACAGCACCAGGCCGATGGCGTTGGCGTAGTTCACAGGCGCTCGACCGCCTTCTGGATCACGCCGAGCAGCGCGAAAATCGCGACCGTCAGCACCACGAACACCACTACAGACATGGGTTCTCCCACACGTAAACGGGTCGCCGGCCCTCGGCGACCTCGTCAGCATCGACCCGCCGGAGGGGACATCCCGCGATCTTGACGCCTTCTTTACGGCCGGCCCGGCTTCCTTTACGGAATTCCGCACCGAGCGCCGGGCCCACTGTGCGCGCGACGCGAAAAATGCCTGGTCATGTGATGTTTTGTACAACGAAATGGGACGGTGCCGGGACATTTACGGGCAGCGCGGCCGGTAGGAGTCGAAAGCAGGTGATGTCGCGTCAGCGCTCAACCGGCTAACGTGCCATGCAGTGTGGGGCCGATCACCCCTCAAACCTCGGGAGGCATGTGGTGTTGGACGTCGTCGGTGGAGTGCAGCAGAAGCTGGGCCGCATAGCGGAATCCGCAACCGCGCTACGCAGGCTGTTCGAGACCGGCTTCCTGGATCTCGCCAACCCTGGGGCGATGATCGAGACCGCCAAGAATGCGCCGATATTCGGCCCGCAGGCCACCATGGCCATCCAGGGCGGACGCAAGTATGCGGGGCTGCCGGCGCTGGTGGATGAACGCGGCACGTTGACCTACCGGCAGGTGAACGATCAGTCCTGGGCGCTGGCCCGTGGTCTTCAGGGCCTGGGAGTGGCGGAAGGCTCTGTGGTCGGGCTGTTGTGCCGGGACCATCGTGGCCTGATCCTGGCCATGGTGGCGTGCGGCAAGCTCGGGGCCCGGCTGGTTCTCATGAACACCGGCTTCGCCAAGCCACAGTTCGCTCAGGTCTGTGACCGTGAAGGCGTCAAGGTCGTGCTGCACGACAGCGAGTTCATCGGGCTGCTGGACGCCCTGCCCGCGGACATGCCGCGCGTGCTGACGTGGGTCGACGAGGGCGCCGAAATCCCCGATGGCGCACAGACCCTCGACGCCATCGTCGCGGCCAACTCCACCGAACCGCTGCCGGCGCCGAACAAGGCGGGTGGCTCGGTGATCCTCACCAGCGGCACGACGGGGCTGCCGAAGGGTGCGCCCCGAAGCTCGGTGTCGCCATTGGCCTCGGCGCAGATCATCGACCGAATTCCGTTCCCGCGCAAGGGCACCATGGTGATCGTCTCACCGATCTTCCACAGCACCGGGTGGGCCACCTACACCGTCGGCGCAGCGCTGGGGAACAAGGTGGTGACCGCCCGGCGGTTCAACGCCGAGCGGACGCTGCAGCTCATCGCCGAGCACAAGGCCGACATGCTCGTCGCGGTGCCGACGATGCTGCACCGGATCGTCGAACTGGGGCCCGAGGTCATCGGCAAGTACGACACGTCGTCGCTGAAGACCATCCTGATCGCGGGGTCGGCGTTGAGTCCGGAACTGTCCAACCGGGTCCAGGACACCTTCGGCGATGTGCTCCACAACCTGTACGGCTCAACCGAATGCGCCATCGCCAGCGTCGCCACTCCCGCCGAACTGCGTCTCGCCCCGGGCACGGCCGGACGGGCGCCGGTGACGTGCGAGGTGGTGCTGTACGACGAGAACGACCGGCGCATCACCGGGAAGAACAAGCGTGGCCGCATCTTCGTCCGTAATGGCGCACCGTTCAGCGGTTACACCGACGGCCGGACCAAGCAGATCATCGACGGCTACATGTCCAGTGGCGACATGGGGCATTTCGACGACCATGGGCTGCTGTTCGTCGACGGCCGTGACGACGACATGATCGTCTCCGGCGGCGAGAATGTGTTTCCGCAAGAGATCGAAGAACTGCTCGCCGAGCGGGACGACATCTATGACGCGGCGGTCGTCGGCGTCGATGACGTGGAATGGGGAAAGCGCCTGCGCGCCTTCATCGTTTCGCAGCCGGGCGCGACCCAGGACGCCGATGAGATCAAGGCATTCGTCAAGAACAACCTGGCCCGGCACAAGGTGCCGCGCGACGTCGTGTTCATCGAAGAGCTGCCGCGCAACACCACCGGCAAGCTGCTGCGCCGCGTGCTGATCGAGATGGACGTCTAGGGCGGCGATGCCGACCGAACTCAGCGCCGAGCAGGCCGCTGCCCGGTTGGGGGCTGTCGACACGCTGGGCATCACCCTCGGCCCCGGCCAGCCGCCGGCGATACTGAGGGCGCTCGGCGCGCGCCAGGACTGGTCGAATCTGCGGGTGTTCGGCGCGTTGTTGGCCGTTGGTACCGAACTGTTTTCGCGCCCCGGCGTGCACTACGTCTCCGGCTTCTTCGGGCCGATCGAACGGGCGCTGCGGGACATGGGCGCCGACATCGAGTTCGCCGCCGCGGACTTCCGCCGGTTCGCACCACTGTTGGAGCGGCAGGCGCCGCGGGTGATGACGACCGTCGCCACCCCACCTGATGCCGACGGGTGGTGCTCGCTGTCGCTGCATGCCGGCGGGACGGTCACCGAATTGCGCCGGGCCGGGGCGGACCCGCAGCGACTCCTCATGGTCGAGGTATCCGACTCCTACCCAAGGACTTTCGGATACGGCTCCCGCCGTCACGCACTGCACGTCGACGAGATCGACATCCTCGTGCGCTCGACCGACGGCCCGCTGGCCCTGCCCGGCGGCGACGTGCCGCCGACGGAGGTCGAGCGAGCGATCGCGCGGCACGCCGTCGGCTTCATCGGCTCGGGCGCGACGCTGCAGACCGGAATCGGCGCAATTCCCAACCAGATTGCCACCTTGCTGGCCGAGGGTGACGGCAGCGGCTACGGCTTGCACACCGAGATGTTCACCGAGGGCTGCATGCATCTGCATCGCGCGGGCAAGATCACCAACACCGGTAAGGGGCAGTACGACGGCGTCAGCGTCACGACGTTCGCATTCGGGTCGCAGGAGCTCTATGCGTGGCTCGACGGCAACCGTGATGTCGCGTTCCTGCCCGTCGACCTCGTCAACTCCCCGGAGGTGATCGCCGCGAACACGGACATGGTCTCCATCAATGGCGCACTCGCAGTGGACATTCAAGGACAGGTGATCGCCGACACCATCGACGGGGGACAGTTCAGCGGGATCGGTGGCGCCGAGGACTTCGTTGCCGGCGCCGGGCTGGAGTTGTCCGACCGTTCGCTCATCTGTCTGCCGTCTACTTTCGTGAAGGACGGCGAGCTGCGATCGCGAATCGTGCCGTGGTTCGGGCCCGGCGCGGTGATCACCACGCCGCGGCAGCAGGTCGACGTCATCGTCACCGAATACGGGGCCGCGGAACTGGAGGGCAAGACCGTCCGCGAACGCGGTGAGGCGCTGGCGGCAATCGCGCACCCGCAGTTCCGGGACGCCCTGCTGGCGGCGGCCCTACGCGCCGCGAAAGGGCGTTCGCCGGTCGGCTAGCGCAATTCGTGATTCACTGCCGCCATGACGACCAGCGATCAGCCGTGGTGGATCGCCGCGTCCGTTGCGGACCTGGCCGCGGCGATACTGCCGATGTTCGGGCAGTCGTCGTTCGACAGCGAGCGAGCGGCGATGGCGGACGTCGTGTCATGGCTCCGGACCGGCGCCCGCGCTCCCCGTGGCATGTTCTCCGCGGGCGTCTCCACCCGCGGCGACGTGTTCCAGAACCCCGACCTGCGCGCCGTCGCGGAGGCCATGCAGTTGCTCGAACGCTCAGGCCTGCTGCTGCGGGTGCTGGTCCCGTCGAGCCATTCCAGCTTTGACGTCGGTTTGACGCGCCTGGGATGGCACGCCGTCCAGACCGGCACGGTCAGAAAGCATCTCGGTCTGGGGGACGCACCGGCCTGAGGCGGCGGCCGGCGATGGAGCAACCCTTGACAATCATGTGGGACCGGGGGTCCCATATAACTGGGTGGGCAACGGTGCTCACGTGGGAGGTTGATGTCATGGCAGCTACGAAGACGGTCCGCCGGTGGCGCGCCGGTATGGACGTGCGCGACGACCTCGACTACTGCGCGAATCTGGAGACGCTTTCGGCCGGTTCGGTGCGCCGGAACTTCAATCCCTATCTGGATGTTTCGTGGGATTCGCCCGAATTCCGGGTGACGGAGAACGACCCGCGCTGGGTGCTGGCCAAGAGTGACCCCATCGGTATGAGCGCGTGGTATCAGGCGCAGCCCCTGGAGAAGCAGATCGCGATCGGCATGTGGCGCCAGGCGAACGTCGCCAAGGCCGGCCAGCAGTTCGAGAGCATGCTCATCCGCGGGCTCCTCAGCTACACGTTCTGGGTGCCCAACGGCAGCCCCGAGTACCGGTATTGCCTGCACGAAGCGATCGAAGAGGGCAACCACACCCTGATGTTCCAGGAGATGGTGAACCACGTCGGCGTGGACGTCCCGGGCCTGCCGCGCTGGGTCAAGTGGCTCAACTGGGCCTTCCCGCTGTTCGCCAGCCCGACGCCGGCCTTCTTCTTCATGATGGTGCTGTGCGGCGAGGAGCCCATCGATCACATGCAGAAATCCATTCTGCGCGAAGGCAGTTCGATCCATCCGATCATGGAGCGTGTCATGGCGATCCATGTCGCGGAGGAAGCGCGGCACATCTCGTTCGCCCACGAGTTCCTGCGCCGGCGGATCCCGGAGATGCGGCCGTTCAACCGCTTCGTGTTGTCGCTGTTCTATCCGCTGGGCTTCCGCGTGGCGGCCTCCCTCATCGCCAAGCCGCCACGCGTCTTCTGGCGTCAGTTCGACATCCCCAAGTCGGTGAAGAAAGAGATCTTCTGGCGGGCGCCCGAATCCAGGACGATGCTGCGCGAGTTCTACGGCGACGTGCGCATGCTCGCCGAAGACACCGGCCTGATGAACCCGGTTGCCAAGGTGTTGTGGCGGATGTTCCGGATCGACGGCCCGGCGTCGCGCTACCGCAGCGAGCCGGCGCGCCAGGCTGTCGTGCCCGTGGCTTGACCAGGGCCGTCGCGGCTCGGCGCCGACACAATGTCGGTCTGAGGCTGTCGATAACCGTATATGGCCATCAACGGCGTTCTCAGACCGACATTGTGTCGCCAAGATCTTTTTCTCGAACGATGTCGAAATCGGCCCCGCCTGTTCGACGTGTGTGTGAAGGATTGACACGACGACGAAAGGTCAGGCAATGCGCTACATGGGTTTGGTCATCATGGATCCCAACCAGGGTCCGCCTCCGCAGGCGCTGATGGACGCGATGGAGGTGTATGTCGGCAAGAACGCCGCCGACGGCATCTATCTGGATGGCGGCGGACTGGGACAGGGCGAGAACCGCATCGGATACCAGGTCCGCTCCGGCCAGATGAGCACCACCGACGGGCCTTTCACGGAGGCCAAAGAGATCATCGGTGGGTTCGCGATGCTCGAGTACCGCAACCACGCGGAGGCTGTCGAAGGTGCCCGGTCCTTCACCGAACTCCACCGGGAGCACTGGCCCGAGTGGGAAGGCCGGGTCGAGATGCACTTGATCGAGGGCGCGCCCGATCAGGAACCGGGTGCTTGTCCTCGGTAACCACAACTGAGGCAGTGACCGCCGCCTGGCGTGCCGAATCGGCGCGCCTCGTGGCGGCGCTGGCCCGCATGACCCGCGACATCGAGCTTGCGGAGGACGCCGCGCAGGACGCGCTCGTCGCGGCACTGGAGGAGTGGCCCGAGCGCGGAATTCCGGCCAACCCCGCCGCGTGGCTCATGACGGCCGCGAAGCGCCGCGCGATCGACCACATCCGTCGCGCTGAGACGCTGCGCCGCAAGACCGAGGAGATCGGACACCGCCTGGAGGAGGTCGACATGGCCGATTTCGCGGGGCAGCTCGACTTCATCGAGGACGACGTGCTCCGCCTGATGTTCCTGACGTGCCACCCGCAGCTGGCGCCGGCGTCGCGGGCGGCATTGACGCTGCGGCTGGTGTCGGGTCTGAGCACCGCCGAGATCGCCCGTGCCTTCCTGGTGCCGGAGGCGACGATGGCACAACGGATCAGCCGGGCGAAGAAGACCCTCGTGGGTGCGGATATGGAGCTGCCGGTGGGGGCCGAGCGTGTCGCGCGCCTCGACGACGTGCTGGCCGCCATCTACCTGACCTTCAACGAGGGGTATGTGGCGACCGCCGGCACTGATTGGACGCGCCCGGACCTCTGCTTCGAAGCGATCCGGCTGGCGCGCATGGTGGCCGCGATGGTGCCGGACATCCCGGATTCGCTTGGGCTGCAAGCACTTGTCGAACTTCAAGCATCGCGGATTCCGGCTCGTGTGGATCGCGACGGTGCGCCGGTGCTGCTGGACGATCAGGACCGGGCGCGGTGGGATCACCTGCTGCGGCGCCGTGGGCTCCAGGTGCTGGCCCGGGCCGAGAAGCTCGCTGCGGCAGGTGCGCCCGTCGGGACCTACTTCTTGCAGGCGGCCATCGCGGCGTGTCATGCGCGTGCCATCCGGGCCGAGGACACCGATTGGCAGCGGATCGCGGACCTGTATGACGTGCTGGCGCTCGCCGCGCCGGGGCCCGTCGTCGAGGTGAACCGCGCAGTGGCGCACGGGCGTGCCTACGGGGCAGAAGCGGGTCTGGTGGTGCTCGATGCGCTCGGACCCGATCCGCTGCCCCGATCGCCACTGCCGCACGCGGTACGCGGAGACCTGTTGGAGCGTTTGGGGCACGCCGCCGAGGCGTCGGCGGCATTCACGCGGGCCGCTGCACTCAGCACGAACGACGCCGAGCGCACGCTGCTGCTCCGTCGGGCCGGGGCCTGAGTTGCGCTCAGACGCAGCAACGCGCACAGGTCAGAGCCGGTGTCGTGTGGTGGCGCCGTGTGCTTGGCCCTGTGCGTCGCGATTGACCATCCTGAGACGTTGGTTCAGGATTGTTTCAAGCGACGGTCCTGATCTGGTCGCGTGCTTCGATGCGGGGCGGGGGTGAGCAGGCCATCTCAGAACTCCTCATGGACCTTCGCCAGGCGATCGACCGCGACGAACTCTCGCTGGTCTATCAGCCCAAATTCGACGCGCACACGGCCGCCGTCGTCGGGGTGGAGGCGTTGTTGCGGTGGCGCCATCTGGACCGCGGCTTACTGCGGCCCGCCGATTTCCTGCCGCTGGTGCGCGAGCACGGCCTGATGGACCAGGCCACGGGTCTGGTCGTCAACATGGCACTCGACGATGCGCTGCGCTGGTATGCCGCCGGCGCGGAAGTGCCTGTCGCCGTTAACCTTTTCGCCCCGTTGCTCAGCGATCTGAAGCTGCCGGATCACCTGTGCCAGGCACTCGACGACCGCGGGCTGCCGTCGTCCGCGCTCACGGTCGAGATCACCGAAGACCTGTTCGTCGACAACATGGAAGACACGCGGACGGTGCTGACGGGCCTGCTCGACCGCGGCATCAGGATCGCCCTCGACGACTTCGGCACGGGGTACTCCGCGCTCACCTACCTGTCCGACCTGCCGATCGACGAGATCAAACTGGACCACGACTTCATCGCCCGGGTGACGGTCGACGAGCGCGCAGGGCTGGTGGTGCGGACCATCATCGACCTCGCGCACAAGCTCGGTTTCGGAACCGTCGCCGAGGGTATCGAGAGTGCCGAATCGGCCGCGCAGCTACGGGATTTCGGGTGCGATGTGCTGCAGGGGTTCTTCCTCAGCCCGCCCCTGCCGGCGTCGGAAGTGCTGGGCGTGGTGCGTGCCGGCGCGCGGGCTGCGTTCTAGGTTCTGCGCTGGCTTCTCGGGTCTGCGGCCGGGGTCGGGTTCAGTGGCCGGGTGTCCACGTCATAGGTTGATACCCGCTTGATCACCAAGCCCCCATAGCCCAATTGGCAGAGGCAGCGGACTTAAAATCCGCCAAGTGTGGGTTCGAGTCCCACTGGGGGCACCGAGTAAGGCCAGGTCAGACACGTTCTGACCTGGCCTGCTCTGCGTTCGGACCATCTCGCCCCAGCGTTACCCCAGCGCTAGCCGCTAGCAAGCGCTTATTGCGGTGTTAGCTAGCGGTAATAGCTACCGGATTGAGTGCGGGCCGACTACCGGCGCAATCGCTGCCAATTGACCGGCGATAGCGTTAGC